>CAZHSL010000506.1:0-2328 GCA_964535185.1 uncultured Corynebacterium sp. | reverse complement strand
TCATCTCGATCTTCGCGGTCGCGAACACCGTGCTGATCAACATGATGATGGCCTCCCGTCTGCTGTACGGCATGGCCAAGCAGGGCGTGCTGCCGGGGTTCCTCAAGGGCGTGCTGCGCGGCCGCCGCACCCCGTACGCGGGCATCCTCTTCTCCACCGTGCTGGCGTTCGCGCTGGTGCTGTCGGTGCGCTACGTGCTGGCCGACGAGACCATCGCGGCGCTGGGCGGCACCACGGCGCTGCTGCTGCTGACGGTGTTCGGCCTGGTGAACATCTCGGTGCTGGTGCTGCGGCGGGACCGGGTGGACGTGCGGCACTTCCGCACCCCCACGGTGCTGCCGATCATCGGCGCGCTCACCTCCTTCGCCCTGGTCTCCCCGATCGCGCAGCCGCTGCAGAACTACGTGATCGCCGGCGGTCTGCTGGTGGTGGGCCTGGCGCTGTACGTGGTGACGTGGCTGTACAACGGCGCGATCCGGGCACGCCGCACCCGCTTCCACCGCCCCGACGACATCGGCCGCCGCTGAGCCCGCCCCGTCCCGTCGACCCCGAAGGAGCTTCCATGCCCACCGTCCTGCTGGCCTACGTGCCCAGCGCCACCAGCGAGGCCGCCCTCGAGTACGCCGTCGCGGAGGCGACCCGGCGCGGGGACTCGCTGCTGGTGCTCGCCTCCGAGAAGGGCCTCGATCCGCGCAAGGCCCGCGGCGTCACCGACCCCCGTCCCCTCGCCGAGCGACTGGAGGAGACGGGCCTCCCGCACGAGCTGCGCACGGTGCCCTCCCGGGCGGATCCGGCCGACGACATCCTCGACGCCGTCGACGAGGGGGACGTGGAGCTGGTGGTGCTGGGGATCCGCCGCCGCACCCCGATCGGGAAGATCCTGCTGGGATCCACCTCGCAGCGGGTCGCGATCGAGTCCCCGGTGCCGGTGGTGCTGGTCAAGCCGCGCGACTTCGTGCCGCCCCCGCGCGACTGACACCGCGGGCGCGCCGGGGCCTGCGCCGCGCCCGCCCGTCGGCCGGCCGCGACCGCCGGCACTCGTGCCCGGGCAGCGCACTCCTGACCGAGCGTTCCGCTCGCACCTCCCTGACCTGCGCCGACATCCTCGGGTTGCGCAGAGTTCATCTCTCGTTGCCCACCCGGAAGGCCGCTCCTCACTTCTCTGACGCACCGTCATCTCGGCCCTGCGCGCTCCCACGCACGGGGAATCCACGACGGAGAAGGATGTGCCTCCCATGGCTCTGATCGACCTGCCCCTGCTCATGAAGGACGCCGCGCGCGGCAAGCGCTCGGCGGTGACCTGCGCCCTGAAGTGCGCCAGCCAGTGCGCCTTCGGCCCCTGCAACCACAGCGACAACCCCACCTTCCGCGACATCGCCTCCTCCGCGCTCTCGCGCCGCGCGGTGCTGGGCGGCGGCACCGGTGCGCTCGCGATCGCGCTGGGCGGCACCCAGGGCGCCCTCGCCGCGCCCGGCAACGGCAACGGGAACGGCAACGGCGGGAAGTCCGGCGCGCTGGCCCCGAACGGCACGAAGCTGCGCTTCGAGGCCATCGCGCCCGTGGAGTACACCGCCGACGACTTCACCGTCGCCGAGGGCTTCGACTGGCACCCGATCATCCGCTGGGGCGATCCGCTGTTCGACGACGCCCCGGACTTCGACTGGAACGCCCAGAGCGCCGAGGCGCAGCGCCTCCAGTTCGGCTACAACAACGACTACACCGAGATCCAGGAGATCCCGGGCACGAACGGCAAGCGGGCCGTGATGTTCGTGAACCACGAGTACACCAACGAGAACATCATGTTCCCGCCCGAGACCGACGCGGACGACGCGATCGAGATCGGCATGGCCGCCCACGGCCTCACCGTGGTGGAGCTGGAGCGGAAGAACAAGAACTTCCCCTACTCCTACGTGCGCGGCGCCGCGCTGAACCGCCGCATCCACCTGGACGACGAGTTCCAGCTCACCGGCCCCGCCGCCGGCAGCGACCTGGTGAAGACGGTGGACGACCCCGAGGGCCGCACCGTGCTGGGCACCCTCGGCAACTGCGCCGGCGGACTCACGCCGTGGGGCACCCTGCTCTCGGGCGAGGAGAACTTCCACGGCTACTTCCGCTCCGCGGCCACCTCGGAGGCCGAGCAGCGCTACGGCTTCGCCGATCGCGCCACCGCCCGCGGCTGGGAGTCGAAGCACGAGCGCTTCGACGCCACCACCGAGGGCTACGAGAACGAGATCAACCGCTTCGGCTACATCGTCGAGGTGGATCCCTTCGATCCCACCTCCACCCCGCGCAAGCACACCTCGCTGGGCCGCTTCAAGCACGAGGGCG
>CAZHSL010000505.1:0-2329 GCA_964535185.1 uncultured Corynebacterium sp. | reverse complement strand
GGCCCCAGCGGGCCCCAGCGGGGCCAGCGGGGCCAGCGGGCAATCTGGTCAGCGCCGGTGCGCGTCCTCAGTGGGCGACGGTCGCCTTCTCCGAGCCGGCGCCGGTCATGGAGCGCACCTCCATCTCGGCCTGCTTGAGCTCGTCGTGCTCCGGGGAGGTGACCGAGCCGAGCCAGCCGAGGAAGAAGCCCAGCGGCACCGAGATGATCGCGGGGTTCGTCAGCGGGAACCAGGCGAAGTCGGCGCCCGGGATCATCGCGTTCTCCGCGCCGGAGACCACCGGCGAGAAGGTGATCAGGAAGATCGCGCTGAGCAGGCCGCCGTAGATGCTCCACAGCGAGCCCCGGGTGTTGAACCGCTTCCAGTACAGCGAGTACAGGATCGAGGGCAGGTTGGCGCTGGCCGCGATCGCGAAGGCGAGGGAGACCAGGAACGCGACGTTCTGCTCCGCCGCGAGGATGCCGCCGACGATGGAGACCGCACCGATCACGAGCGCGGTGCGGCGGGCGACCCTGATCTCCTTCTGCGGATCGGCCTTCCCGTCGTGCAGCACGCCGTTGTAGATGTCGTGCGCGAAGCTCGCCGAGGCGGTGATCGTCAGCCCGGCCACGACCGCGAGGATGGTCGCGAACGCCACGGCGGAGATGATGCCCATCAGCACCGTGCCGCCGACCGCGTAGGCGAGGGCCGGGGCCGCCGAGTTCGAGCCGCCCGGGAGGTCACCGATCACGTCGACGCCCACCATGTAGGCGGCGCCGAAGCCCAGCACCAGCGTGCACAGGTAGAAGAAGCCGATCAGGGCGATCGCCCACACCACCGAGCGGCGGGCCTCCTTCGCCGTGGGCACGGTGTAGAAGCGCATCAGCACGTGCGGCAACCCGGCGGCGCCGAACACGAGCGCGATCGCGAGGGAGACGAAGCCCAGCTTGGTGGCGCCGGAGTCGCCGTAGTTGAGCATCGGCTCGAGGATCGCAGTGCCGTCCGGGTGGCTCTCGACCGCCTGGCCGAGCACGGCCGAGAGATTGAATCCGTTCAGCGCCAGGATCCACACGGTGGTGACGCCGACGGCGGTGATCAGCAGGACCGCCTTGATGATCTGCACCCAGGTGGTGCCCTTCATGCCGCCGATCATCACGTACGCGATCATCACGACGCCGACGACGGCGATGACGAGCGACTGCCCCACCCGCCCCTCGATGCCGATCAGCAGGGACACCAGGGCGCCGGCGCCGGCCATCTGGGCGAGGAGGTAGAAGAAGGTGACCGCGAGCGTGGAGGTCGCCGCGGCGGTGCGCACCGGGCGCTGCCGCATGCGGAAGCTGAGCACGTCCGCCATCGTGTACTTGCCGGTGTTGCGCAGCGGCTCCGCGACCAGCAGCAGCGCCACCAGCCAGGCCACGAGGAAGCCGACGGAGTACAGCAGGCCGTCGTAGCCGTACAGCGCGACGGCGCCGACGATGCCGAGGAACGAGGCGGCCGAGAGGTAGTCCCCCGCGATCGCGATGCCGTTCTGGCGGCCGGAGAAGGCGCGGCCGCCGTGGTAGAAGTCGCTCGCCTTCGTGGTGGTCCGCGAGACGCGGATGACCACCACGAGGGTGACGACGACGAAGGCGAGGAAGATCGCGATGTTCAGGATCGGGTTGCCGAACTCCATCAGATCTCACCCTCCAGCTCGTCACGGATCCGGGACGAGATCGGATCCAGCGACCGGTTCGCGTGGCGGATGTACAGCCAGGTGATCAGGAAGGTCATGGCGAACTGGCTGAACCCGAGGAGGATCCCCACGTTCAGGTTGCCGAACACCTGGACCGACATGAAGCCCTCGGCGTAGGTGGACAGCAGCACGTACGCCAGGTACCAGACCAGGAACGCCGCTGTCATCGGGATCGCGAAGCCGCGGAAGCTGCGGCGCAGGCGGCCGAACTCCTCGGACTGCTGGACGGCGAGGAACTGCTCGGGGGCGGGGGCCGGTGCCGCGGCGGCGGTCTCGGGGCCCGGGGCCGCGGGGGATGGGCTGGTCACGGACACAACTCCTTCGTTCTGTTCGGCGCCCCGGTCCGGGATGAGGACCGGCGCACCAGGTGACCGTAGCAGGCGTGATGCCCGTCATAGCAACCGTTTCGAGATGTTTCGGACCGGTCGGCTCAGCCGCTGAAGCCGCCCGCGCCGGCCATGTCCTTGAACCGCGAGTAGTGGCCCTCGAAGGCGACCGGGATCGTCTTCGTGGCGCCGTTGCGGTGCTTGGCGACGATGAGGTCCGCCTCGCCGGCGCGGGCGGACTCCTTCTCGTAGTAGTCCTCGCGGTGGATCAGGAGGATGACGTCGGCGT
>CAZHSL010000504.1:0-2329 GCA_964535185.1 uncultured Corynebacterium sp. | reverse complement strand
GTTCGTCGAGTGCGGGGTGCGCTTCGCCCACGAGGTCCACCCCTCCGAGATCGCCTACGACTACTGGACCACGCAGCGCACCCTCGAGGCGATCGGTCACCGCGAGGCGTTCGGGCTGAACTGGGATCCCTCGCACTTCATGTGGCAGGAGATCGATCCGGTCTCCTTCATCACCGACTTCGCCGACCGGATCTACCACGTGGACTGCAAGGACATCCGCGTGCGGGTCACCGGGCGCAACACCCGGCTCGGCTCGCACCTGCCCTGGGGCGATCCGCGCCGCGGCTGGGACTTCGTCTCCTTCGGCCGTGGGGACGTCCCGTGGGACGCCGCCTTCCGCGCGCTGCGCTCCATCGGGTACGAGGGGCCCATCTCGATCGAGTGGGAGGACGCCGGGATGGACCGGCTGCACGGCGCCAAGGAGGCCCTCGAGGTGCTGCGGCGCCTGGACTACCCCGTCTCCGAGGTCTCCTTCGACGCCGCGTTCAGCAATCAGAGCTGAGATGTCCGCCCACGGCGCGCCGCACGACGAGCGGGAGGCCTTCGCCCGCACCTTCCTCACCCACGGGCCGGGCGCGCCGACGATCCTGCCCGGCTGGGACGCGGAGGACCTCCTCGAGCACCTGGTGGGACGCGAACGCTCCCCGCACCTCGTGATCGCGGCGGCGCTGCCCGGTCCGCTCGGCCGCCGGGCCGCGGCGGCCAGGGCGGCCTGGCGGGCGCGGCCCTGGGCGGACCGGGTCGAGTCCTTCCGCGCCGGCCCCGGGCGCCTCTCACCCGCCGGGGCCGTCGACCGTCTCAGCGGCCAGGGCGAGCTGCTCATCCACCATGAGGACCTCCGCCGCGCCCGGCACGGGTGGGAGCCGCGCAGGCTCCCGGCCGAGACGTCGGCGGACGCCTGGCGGGCCGTCGGCCTGATGGCGCCGCTGGCGATGTCGGTGCGTGCCGAGGTCGTCCTGGTCTCCCCGCTCGGCGGCAGGCGCCTGCGCTCCCGTCGTCCGGTGGGGAGCCTGCGGATCCACGGGGAGCCGCTCGAGCTGCTGCTGTGGGTCAGCGGCCGTGACGAGATCGCGCGCGTCCGCGTCGACGGCGATGCGGGCGGTCTGCAGGCGCTGCGGGAGGGCCGACGGGGGCTGTGACGCCGGCGGGCCGGTGTCGCTCAGCCCCGCTCGAGCAGGAAGAGGCGCGGGTGGTGGCCCTTCTGGAAGAAGCGGTGCTCCCCCACCGGGCGCCAGCCCGCCGGAGCCGTCTCCAGCACCCGGTGCATCCGGGTGATCTCATGGGTGAGCACGCCGAGGCGGGCCTGCGGTGCCGCCAGCTCGGCGGCCCGGGCCAACAGCTTGGCCAGCAGCTCCTCGTTGGTCGCGTGCTCGCCGTGCAGGGTGCCCCAGGGCGGGTTCGTCACGATCCTGGTGAAGCCCGGTTCGAGCGGCACCGAGCGGACGTCCCCCTCGACCCACTCGATGCGGCCCTTGCGCCGTGCCGCGCGCTGGTGGGCGCGGGCGGCGTCGAGCGCGGCCGGGTCCAAGTCCACGCCCACCGCCCGTGCGGGCACGGCCGCATGCAGCTGCTCGACCAGGAACGTGCCGGAGCCGCAGGTCATGTCCAGCAGCGAGTCCTCCTCCCCCACGCGCAGCAGGTCGAGCACGGTCGCGGCGATGGTGGCGCCCACCGCTCCCGGGTAGTTCTCGGTGCGCCAGGCCCGGGTGGCCAGGGGCCGCGGGGTGGTGCGCAGCAGCACCTGCCAGGTCACCGGCGCCGCGCCCTTGCGCACGCGCACCACCAGGTCGCCGTCGCCGTCCACCGGCAGCCCCGCCTGCTCGGCGAGGGCGTCCGCCAGGCGGCGCATGTCCGGGGTGCCGGCGCCGGCCGCCTCGAGCCGCAGGGCGCGGAACCGCTGCCGGGGCCGCTGGCGGCGGATCTCCTCGAGCAGCTCCCCGAGGTGCTGCTGGACGGAGGTCTCGAGCAGCTCGCGGGGCCGACGTGCGGGGACGGTGAGGCTCGTCGAGGCCGCGACCACGCGCCGCAGCGACCGCACCGCGTCGAGGTCCTCGCAGCGCAGCACGAGCTCGGTGGGCCCGACCCGGCGGACGGCGCCGAGCTCGCGCGCCTCCTGCAGCGCGCTGTCGCCGCAGCCCTCGAGCACCTCGAGCACGAGATCGTGCGTGATCCTCGACATCCGCTCTCCCCTGTCAGTCGTGTTCCGGACGATCCACGCAGGCTACCCGCCCGTCGCAGCGCCGGTGCGTCCTCCTCGGTCGGTAGACTGCCGGATGTGTTCATCGTGAGTGTGTGTTCCCTCAAGGGCGGCGTCGGCAAGACGTCCGTG
>CAZHSL010000503.1:0-2331 GCA_964535185.1 uncultured Corynebacterium sp. | reverse complement strand
CGCGCGCGGAGCACGGCGACTTCCTGGACCGCCCCGAGGAGTTCGCGTACTCGGCGGAGGAGATCTCGCTGATGGCCCGGCAGGCCGAGGAGACCGTCGCCGCGGGCGCGGCCGGCGTGGTGATCGGCGCCCTCACCGAGGCCGGGCAGCTGGACGTCCCGGCGATCGAGGCCGTCCGCGACGGTGCGCTGCGCGCCGGCAGCGCCGCGATGCGGGGCGTCACCCTCACAGCCCACCGTGCGGTGGACGCGCTGCCGGACCGCGCCCACCGGCAGGCCGCCGTGCAGACCCTCCTCGGTCTCGGGATCCACCGGGTGCTCAGCTCCGGAGGCGCGGCGCGGGCCCTGGACGGCGCCGACGACCTCGCCGCCATGGTCGATGCCGCGGAGGACCTGCTCGACATCTGCGCCGGGGGAGGGGTGCGCCCCGCCGACATCGGCGACCTCGTGCGCCGCACCGGCGTGAGCGCTGTGCACCTCTCCGCACGCCGCCGACCGGGTGCGCCGGTCGAGGACGGCGCCCCTGACACCTGGACCGACCCGGCGATCGCCGCCGCGGCGGTCGACGCCGCTGGAGGACTGTGAGCACTGTGAACGAGCCGGAGAACCCCGACCGCCCCGAGGCCGCCGAGCCCGGAGGGGAGCCGCACCCGCACGAGGACCCGCAGCCGACCCCCGGCGCGCCGTCGCCGACGGGGGAGTCCTCTCCCTCGGAGTTCTCCGACATGGACATCACCAGCGTGTACGTGCGGCGACGCCGCACCCCGACGCTGGGGTTCTGGGTCGCGCTGGCGATCATCGTGCCGACCGTGGCGGCGCTGCTGATCTCCCCCCTGTTCGCCTTCGCGGACATCGCCGGGGTGCTGAACTTCATGCTCGTGGCCGCGGTGTTCGTCGGCCTCCCGCTCGCAGCGATCGCCTGCGCGGTCGATGCGATCCGGCATCGCGCACCCAAGCGGCCCCGCCGCTGATCACCGCCGTCGCGCCCGTCGGAAGACCCGACGCCGACACGGCCCGGGCGGAGCGACCGCGGCGCGTGGACGGCGCGCCATCGCCCGAGGTGCCTGTGGCACTATGGAGCAGTGGCACGTGGCGACGGACGACTCTCCCATGACCTGCTCCCCGGGGAGAAGGGCCCGCAGGACGCCTGCGGGGTCTTCGGCGTCTTCGCCCCCGGCGAGGACGTCTCGAAACTGACCTATTACGGCCTCTACGCCCTCCAGCACCGCGGGCAGGAGTCCGCCGGCATCGCGACCAGCGACGGCTCCCAGATCATGGTCTACAAGGACATGGGCCTGGTCTCCCAGGTCTTCGACGAGGCCTCGCTCGAGGCCCTCCAGGGCCACATCGCGATCGGGCACACCCGCTACTCGACCACCGGCGGCTCCACCTGGTCCAACGCCCAGCCCGCGCTCGGCCCGCGGCCGGACGGCACCGTGGCGATGGCGCACAACGGCAACCTGGTCAACACCGAGGAGCTGCTCGACCTGATCGCGGAGCGCCACGGCACCCCGCGCACCGGCGAGATCGCCCGCGGCAACACCACCGACACCGCTCTGGTCACCGCACTGCTGAACACCGAGGGCACGCTCTCGGACGCCCTGCGCGAGCTGATGCCGCTGCTCCACGGCGCCTACTGCTTCACCCTGATGACCGAGACCACGCTGTACGCGGCCCGGGACGCGCAGGGGATCCGCCCGCTGGTGCTGGGGCGCCTGGAACGCGGCTGGGTGGTCGCCTCCGAGACCGCCGCCCTGGACATCTGCGGCGCGAGCTTCGTGCGCGAGGTCGCCCCCGGCGAGCTGATCGTCATCGACGAGCAGGGCCTGCGCTCCGAGCAGGTGATGCCTCCCGTGCCCAAGGGGTGCGTGTTCGAGTACGCCTATCTCGCCCGGCCCGACACCCGCATCGCCGGGCGCAGCGTCAACGAGGCACGCACGGAGATGGGACGCCAGCTCGCCCGCGAGCATCCCGTCGAGGCGGATCTCGTGATCCCGACCCCCGATTCCGGCACCCCGGCGGCGATCGGCTACGCCCAGGAGTCCGGGATCCCCTACGGCCAGGGGATGGTGAAGAACGCCTACGTGGGCCGCACCTTCATCCAGCCCAGCCAGACCATCCGCCAGCTCGGCATCCGCCTGAAGCTCAACCCGCTGCGCGAGGTGATCGAGGGCCGGCGCCTGGTCGTGGTCGACGACTCGATCGTGCGTGGCAACACCCAGCGCGCCGTGGTGCGGATGCTGCGGGAGGCCGGTGCCGCCGAGGTCCACGTGCGCATCTCCTCACCGCCGGTGCGCTGGCCCTGCTTCTACGGCATCGACTTCGCCTCCCG
>CAZHSL010000502.1:0-2335 GCA_964535185.1 uncultured Corynebacterium sp. | reverse complement strand
CTGGCGGACGAGCGCCACGAACGGGACGTGGCCCGGCGCGATGCCGCCGAGGAGGAGCGCGAGGCCGAGCTGCAGCGCACCCTCGCCCCCATCACCGCGACCCTCTCCCATCTCGAACGCTCCCTGGCCCGCTCCGAAGCCGCCCGGGTGGAGGCCGAGGGCGCCCTGCGCGCGCACCTCGGCCAGCTCGCCCAGCGCGCCCGTTCCCTGGAGACCGGCACCAGCGCGCTCACCGCGGCGCTGCGGGCCCCCACGGCGCGCGGCCGCTGGGGCGAGGTGCAGCTGCGCAGCATCGTCGAGGCCGCCGGGATGCTGGAGCACGTCGACTTCTCGGAGCAGTCCTCGGGGACCCGGGCCGACGGGGAGAAGCGCCAGCGCCCCGACCTGGTCGTGCACCTGGCCGGGGACCGCCACGTGGTGGTCGACGCGAAGGCACCGATGGACGCCTACCTCGACGCGACCGAGGAGACCGATCCCGAGCGCGCCGCGGCCCGGCGCACCGCGCATGCGAAGGCGCTGCGCCATCACGTCGGCGTCCTGTCCGCGAAGGGCTACTGGAAGGCGCTCGGCGACACCCCGGAGTTCACGGTGCTGTTCGTGCCCAGCGACGGGGTGATCGCGGCGGCGATGGAGACGGATCCGGGACTGCTCGAGCACGCCTTCTCCAAGGACGTCGTGATCGCCTCGCCTGCGACGCTGATGGCCCTGCTGCGCACGGTCGCGCACACCTGGCGCACCGACGCCCTGAACCGGGATGCGCGCACCGTGCTGGAGACGGGCCGGGAGCTGCATCACCGGCTGGGCGCCATGACCGGGCACCTCGCCAAGGTGGGCCGCTCGCTGGACTCCTCGGTCGCCGCGTTCAACCAGGCGGTGGGGTCGCTGCAGTCACGGGTGATGGTCACCGCGCGCCGTTTCGAGGATCTGGATCTGACCGCCACCGCGCTCGAGGACGTCGAGCAGCTGACCCGCCGGTCCCGCACCCTCGATGACGCGGAGATCGCCGACCTCGCCGCCGGGGCCGCCCCGCATCCGTCGGCCCCGCACCCGTCGGCCGAGCGCCACGAGGGCCGCGCCGGCTGAGGCCGGAGTTTCGCGGCGACGGGACATCACCGCGCCTGCCGGCTCAGCGTGAGCGCTGGACCAGCACGACCGCCCCGATCACCACGACGGCCAGAACGATCCCTCCGCCCACACCTCCCAGCAGCGCCCAGACCAGCGGCGGCAGGGAGGAGCGCTGGGCCTCCTCGGCGCTCGGCGGGTCCTCGAGCTCGACCTCTCCGCCGTCGTCGGAGGCCCCGCCGCCGTCCGACGCCTCCGGGGCCGGGCCCGGGTCCGTCGCGCTGCGGTCCTCGAGGGCGCCCTGCCCGGTCAGCTCCGGGCCCGGTGCCGCCTCGCCCACCACGTCGAGGTCGATGACGTACGGGATCTCGAACAGCCGCTGGGCGGAGTACTCGGAGGGGACCACGGCGAGCTGGAGGTAGTAGTCACCGGCGAGGAAGGAGGTGCGCGACTCGGTCCCGCCCTGCTCGCGATTGCGGTACTGGATCGGCGCGGCCTGGTTCAGCTGCACCGTGGTGCCGGCCTCCGCCGGCTCGGCCACGCCGGAGGTCGAGGCGTCGGTGTAGGGCGGCACCACCGAGTACACGGAATCGCGCAGCGGGGAGAACATCCGCGCCTGCACCGACAGCTCCATCCCCTCCGGCGTCTCGAACTCGCCCAGCGCCAGGGCCGCTCTCACCTGCTGGCCGTACTCGGCCGGGACCCGGAAGAACTGCACCTCGCCGGGGATGATCGTGCCGCGCATCGGAGCGTCGGCATCCGCGACGGCGGAGGCGAAGGAGAACGCCGGCTGGATCTGCTCGCCGTCGCCGGGCACCGGGAGCGGATCCACGGCGCGCACATGCTCCGCCGCCGGGGGCATCCCGTCGAGATCCAGGGCCTCCTCGGCGAAGAACTGCACCTCCACCGGCACGGCCTCCTCGAGCACCGGGTCGCCGGTGCGTTCGACCTCGAGGATCACCTCGCCGTCCGCAGCCTCGCCGAAGCAGGTCAGGTTCGCCGTCTCGCCCATGCGCGGTGTCGCGATGGTCGCGGTGAGCGGCCCCTCCCCCAGATCGGCCTCGGCCCTGGCCTGGACCTCCCCGATCCTGCAGTCCGCGCCGCCCGCGGAGCTCGTGCGCAGCGCCAGCTGAGCGAGCCGGTTGGTGTCGCCGTCACCGCCGGGCAGCACCATGGTCGCCGACAGGTGCGCGATCTCGCCGGGGGCCAGGCGCAGCCGGTAGAAGCGGGAGAAGCCCTCGCCGTCGTCGATCGCGGGGCTGCCGTGCTCGAG
>CAZHSL010000501.1:0-2341 GCA_964535185.1 uncultured Corynebacterium sp. | reverse complement strand
CCAGCGCGCGGAGAACCAGTGGTTCCGCGCCAAGGCCTTCGACACCTCCTGCCCCGTCGGCCCCTGGATCGAGACCGACCTGGATCCCGGGGGCCTGCAGATCTCCAGCAGCGTCGACGGCGAGGTCGCCCAGCAGGGCACCACCGCGGACATGCTCCGCTCCGTCGCCGACCTGATCGCCGAGATCTCCGCCGTGGTGACCCTGCTGCCCGGCGACCTGGTGCTCACCGGCACCCCCGCCGGTGTGCGCACCGTCCCCGCCGGCACCACCGTCGACATCACCGTCGAGGGCATCGGCACCCTGTCGAACCCGATCACGCGCCGCTGAACGGCGCGCCGCCGACCCTCACCCCCGCATCTGCTCAGGAGCCCCTCGCGTGACCACCGTCCCCGCACCCCCCGCCGCCCCGACCGACGAGGTCAGGGTGCGCTTCTGCCCCAGTCCCACCGGCACCCCGCACGTGGGCATGGTGCGCACCGCCCTGTTCAACTGGGCCCATGCGCGCCACCACGGCGGCAAGCTGATCTTCCGCATCGAGGACACGGACGCCGCGCGCGACAGCGAGGAGTCCTACCACCAGCTGCTCGAGGCCATGCGCTGGCTCGGCATCGACTGGGACGAGGGCGTCGAGGTGGGTGGGCCCCACGGCCCCTACCGCCAGTCCCAGCGCGGCGAGATCTACCAGGACGTCATCGCGAAGCTGAAGGACGCCGGGCACATCTACGAGTCCTACTCGACCGCCGAGGAGATCTCCCAGCGCCACCGCGACGCGGGCCGCGACCCGCAGCTCGGCTACGACGGCTACGACCGCGACCTCACCGATGCGCAGAAGGCCGCCTTCCGCGCCGAGGGCCGCGAGCCCACGTGGCGGCTGCGCATGCCCGAGGAGGACATCACCTTCACCGACCTCGTGCGCGGCGAGATCACCTTCAAGGCCGGCTCCACCCCCGACTTCGTGGTGGTGCGTGCCAACGGGAAGCCGCTGTACACCCTCGTGAACCCGATCGACGACGCCCTCATGCGCGTCACCCACGTGCTGCGCGGCGAGGACATCCTCTCCTCCACTCCGCGGCAGATCGCGCTCTACCGGGCGCTGATCGACATCGGAGTCGCCGAGAGGGTCCCCGAGTTCGGGCACCTCCCGTACGTGATGGGGGAGGGGAACCGGAAGCTCTCCAAGCGCGACCCGCAGGCGGACCTCTTCCTCTACCGCGACCAGGGCTTCACCCCCGAGGGCATGGTCAACTACCTCGCGCTGCTGGGCTGGGGCTACAGCGCCGACGAGGACATCTTCAGCCGCGAGCAGCTCGTCGAGCGCTTCGACGCCTCGGACGTGAACCCCAACCCGGCGCGCGTGGACCTCAAGAAGGCCACCGCCATCAACGCCGACCACATCCGGCTGCTTCCGGAGGCGGAGCTCACCGAGCGACTGATCCCGTACCTCCGGGCCGGCGGCGTGCTCGGCGAGCAGGTCACCGAGGAGCAGCGCGCGCTGGTCGCCGCCGCCACCCCGCTGGTCCAGACCCGCATGAACCTGCTCGGCGAGGCCCCGGACCTGATGGGCTTCCTGTTCATCGCCGACGAGGACCTCGTGGTGCAGGACGATGCGCTGAAGAAGCTGGGCGACGATCCGGTCGCCGTGCTCGACCGGGCCCTGCGCGAGATCGAGGCACTGCCCGAGGACGCCTTCACCGCCGCCGCGCTCGAGGAGGCGCTGCGCGGCGCGATCATCGAGGAGATGGGCATCAAGCCGCGCCTGGCCTTCGGGCCGCTGCGCAGCGCGATCTCCGGGCGCCGCGTCTCCCCGCCGCTGTTCGAGTCGATGGAGCTGCTGGGCCGGGCCTCGAGCCTGTCCCGGCTGCGCTCCCTGCGTGACCGCCTGGCCGCGCAGGCCTGAGCCGAGGAGCGCTGTGGGGCGGCGTGCTCAGCCTCACAGCGCTCAGGGCCCTTCTCGCTTTGTCATGGCGCAGAAGACCCGGTAGAGTCTTACCTCGGTACGGCAGGGAAGTTCGGCCCGGAAAGACCTCGGAAACCACCGAGGAGCAGCCCGGGGAGAACGGAAAAACGTGCTCTCACCATGGGGTATGGTGTAATTGGCAACACAACGGTTTCTGGTACCGTCATTCTAGGTTCGAGTCCTGGTACCCCAGCGCTTCACAGCTTCTCCGGAAGCGTGCAGTCCGCGCCCCGTTCGTCTAGCGGCCCAGGACGCCGCCCTCTCACGGCGGTAACACCGGTTCAAATCCGGTACGGGGTACGAGTCGAGATCGACAGATCTCGCTCCGGCCCCGTTCGTCTAGCGGCCCAGGACGCCGCCCTCTCACGGCGGTAACACCGGTT
>CAZHSL010000500.1:0-2349 GCA_964535185.1 uncultured Corynebacterium sp. | reverse complement strand
GTGGTGCCGCGCACGTCGAGGCCGACGGCGATGCGGTCGCCGTGCTCGGCGAGCACCTCCGCCGTCCACTCCGGGTTCTCGAGCGCGGCGGTGCCGAGGTTGACGCGTCGGCACCCGGTGGCCAGGGCCCCGGCGAGGGATTCGTCGTCGCGGATCCCGCCGGAGAGCTCGACGTCCATCTCGACGGCGGCGACCACCTCGGCCAGCATCGAGGCGTTGCTGCCCCGGCCGAAGGCCGCATCGAGGTCCACCAGGTGCAGCCAGCTCGCGCCGCCGTCCTGGAACGCGAGCGCGGCCTCCAACGGCGCGCCGTAGGCGGTCTCGGTGCCCGCCTCGCCCTGGACGAGGCGGACGGCCTGGCCGCCCTGCACGTCGACGGCGGGGAGCAGCTCGAGCACGGGAGCGGTCATGGATGCCTCCTGGAAGCGGTGGTGCGGGCGTCGGCCCGGCAGGGGTGGGGGTCTGGGGGTGCGCCGGGGCGTTCGCGCCGGGCGGGGATGCTCAGCCGGTCTGGATGCGCCAGATCGAGATGCCGAAGCAGAGCAGTCCGAGGAGAAGGAGCCCGAGGCTGGACCACCAGGGCTTCTTCGAACGGTGGAAGGACCAGGCGCCGCCGAGGAGCATGCCGCCGGCGAACAGGGTCAGGAATGCGAGGAACACCGCTCACACCTCCCGGTCGCGGCGGGGCAGGGTGCGCAGCCAGTTGGCCAGCAGCGCGGCACCGGCCTCCCCGGACTTCTCGGGATGGAACTGGGTCGCGCACAGCGCACCGTTCTCGACGGCGGCGATGAAACGGTCCCCTCCGTGCTCGGCCCAGGTCACCATCGGCGGGGTCATGGGGCCGATCGGCTCCATCTCCCACTGCCGGGCGGCGTAGGAGTGGACGAAGTAGAACCGCTGCTCGGCGACCCCGTCGAACAGGAGCGTGCCCGCGGGCGGCTCGACGGTGTTCCAGCCCATGTGCGGGACGACGTCCGCCTCCAGCCGCGTCACCTCGCCGGGCCACTGGGCGAGGCCGGTGGAGCGCTGCCCGTGCTCGTCGCCGGCGTCGAACATGACCTGCAGGCCCACGCAGATGCCGAGGACGGGTCGGCCACCGGCCAGGCGGCGCTCGATGATCCGGTCTCCCCCGACGGCCCTGATCTGGGCGATGGTGGAGGCGTAGGCGCCGACCCCGGGGACCACGAGGCCGTCAGCCGCGAGCGCCCGCTCACGGTCCGCGGTGAGCTCCACCTCGGCGCCGGCGGCCTCGAGTGCCCGCACCACGGAGCGCACGTTGCCCGAGCCGTGGTCGAGCACCACCACGAGGGGCGCAGGGGTCTGCGGTGCCGCTGCCGTCACTTGCGCTTCTTCCCGGAGGCGATCCACGTCAGCGCCTCGGCGCGGCTGAGCGCGGAGGGGTCCAGGCCGTCGCCGAGCTCGGCGAGGTCGGTCGCGCCCAGCAGCAGCTCCTCGACGACGTCGTCGACCGCACCGAGCACGATCGCGGGCGAGATGTCCTCGCCGCGCTCCCCGTTCTTGTAGCGGGTCGCGGTCATGCGGTCGCCGCGGCGCCAGAACAGCACGATCCCGTTGCGCTGCAGCGCGGCCGACGCGATCGCCGCGAGGTCGTGCGCGGCGGACTCGGCGAGGGGGCCCGCGGCGATCGCGCCGGTGCTGGTGTCGAGGGTGCGGGTGCCGGCGGGGATGTCGATCCCGTCGGTGCGCGCCTCGCGGCCCAGCCGGATCACGCCGGCCAGCGCCTTCGCGGTGACGACGGAGGTGGCGATCACCGCGACCGTCGGCTCGGTGTCGTCCTCCGCCGGCTCGGACAGCACGTCCTCGACCGTGAGCGGGGCGTCCTCGAGGGAGATCCCCTCCATGAGGCGCGCGAACTCGGCGTCGATGTCGTCGGCGGGGCGGCCGGCGCCCTCGCCCTGGTCTCCGGTCCCGCCGGTGCGGGGGTCATCGGGGTCGGCGGTGCTCACAGTGCTCCCTTGGTCGAGGGGACGTCGAGGACGCGGTCATCGTAGGCACAGGCGGCGCGCAGCGCACGGGCCAGGGCCTTGAACTGGGCCTCCACGACGTGGTGCGGGTCCCGGCCCTCGAGCAGGCGGATGTGCAGGCAGATCGCGGCGTGGTGGGCGAGGGACTCGAAGACGTGCCGGGTCAGCGATCCGGTGAAGTGCCCGCCGATGAGGTGCAGGGCCTGGGCCTCGCTCTCACCGGAGTGGACGCAGTAGGGGCGGCCGGAGAGGTCCACGACGGCCTGCGCGAGGGACTCGTCCAGCGGGACCATCGCATCGCCGAAGCGGGCGATGCCCGTCTTGTCGCCGAGCGCCTCGCGCAGCGCCTGGCCGAGCACGATCG
>CAZHSL010000499.1:0-2350 GCA_964535185.1 uncultured Corynebacterium sp. | reverse complement strand
CGGCGCGCAGCAGCGTCGCGGTCAGATGGGCGTAGTCCCGGCACACGCCCTGGCGCGAGACGTACGTGGAGCGCGCGGAATCGGTGACGGTGCTCGACCCGGGCACGTAGTCCAGGTGGTCGTGCACCCAGTCCACCACGGCATCGAGGGCCTCGGCCCCGCCCCGGCCGTCGATCACCTCGGCGGCGATCCGCTCGAACTCGTCGACCTCGCAGTAGCGCGAGGGCCGCAGATGCAGGACCGCATCCGCCTCCCGGACCGTCGGCGTCGGCGCGGCCGTCGCGCCGCGCGCCTCGTAGGAGATCTCGACGGTCCCCTCCGTAAGGCCCTGCACCAGGTGCAGCCGGTTGCCGAAGCGGTCCCGGGTCTCCGAGACCGGATGCTCGACGCCCTCGGCCCGCACCGTCAGCCGCTCCTCGGCGACCGGCGCGGAGGACGCGGCGACCAGCAGGGCGATCTCCGTCCCGGCGGCCACCTCGGCCCTCATCCAGGCATGCGCATGTCGTTCCACCCCTCCATCCTCCCGCATCCGCCGGACCGGGCACACCCACCCGCTCGAGACGGCGGGCATTGCCGCAGGGTGACGGCGGACATAGGCTTGTGACCCACACGTCACCCCGCCCCTGAAGGAGCATCCGTGCCGCAGACCGCCCCCCGCCCGCTCGGAATCGCCATGATCGGGTACGCCTTCATGGGGCGTGCCCACTCCCAGGCCTGGCGCACCGTCGCCGCCGCCTTCGAGGTGCCCGCCGTGGCGCGGCGCGTGATCGTGGGACGCGACGAGAGCGCCGTCGCCGAGGCCGCCGCGCGCCTGGACTGGGAGGAGCACGCGACCGACTGGCGCGAGGTGATCTCGCGCGAGGACATCGACATCGTGGACATCTGCACCCCCGGCTTCCTCCACGCCGAGATCGCGATCGCCGCGCTCGAGGCGGGCAAGCACGTGCTGTGCGAGAAGCCGCTCGCGAACGACACGGCCGAGGCGGAGGCGATGGTCCGCGCCGCGGAGGCCGCCACCGCCCGCGGACAGATCGCGGCGCTCGGCTTCACCTACCGCAGGGTGCCCGCCCTGGCCCTGGCCAAGCGGTTCGTGGAGGACGGGAAGCTGGGCACCGTGCGCCAGGCGAAGGTGGCCTACCTCCAGGACTGGCTGGTCGACGCCGAAGCGCCGATGAGCTGGCGGCTGCGGAAGGAGACCGCCGGCTCGGGCGCGCTCGGCGACATCGCCTCCCATGCGATCGATCAGGTCCAGCACCTCACCGGCCAGCGGACCACCGCCGTGCGCGGGCGGCTCGCGACGATGGTGCCGCAGCGGCCCGGCGAGGACGGGACGGAGTCCGTGACTGTCGACGACGCCGCCTGGGCGACCCTCGAGCTCGATGGCGGGGCGATCGCCTCGGTCGAGGTCTCCCGCCTGGCGACCGGGGCGAAGAACCGCCTGACCGTGGAGCTGTACGGGAGCGCCGGCGCGCTGCGCTTCGACCTCGAGAACCCCAACGAGCTGTGGTTCCTCGACGCGACCCGCCCGATCGCCGAGCAGGGCTTCACCCGCGTGCTGGTGACCGAGCCGGAGCACCCCTACCTCGAGGCGTGGTGGCCGCAGGGCCATGTGCTGGGCTGGGAGAACGCCTTCAGCAACCAGGCGCGGGACCTGCTGGTCGCGATCGCCGGGAGCCCGGCGCCCGACGCCCCGGCCGCCCGCTTCTCCCCCGATTTCTCCGACGGGCTCGCCCTGCAGCGCGTGCTGGACGCGATCATCGCCTCCGACGCCGCCGACGGCGCGACCGTCTCCCTCTGAACCGACCGCACACCCACCCCCACGAAGGAGCCTGTTCCACCATGGCGCATCCGCACACCCTGTTCACCGGCCAGTGGGCCGATCTCACCCTGGAGGAGGTCGCCGAGCTGGCGGCCGGCTGGGGGTACGACGGCCTCGAGATCGCCGTCTCCGGTGAGCATCTCGATGCCTCCCGCTGGGACGACGACGACTACATCGCCGAGCGGCTGGGGATCCTGGAGAAGCACGGGCTGAAGTGCTGGACGATCTCCAACCACCTCAAGGGCCAGGCGATCTGCGACGACCCGATCGACTTCCGCCACGAGGCGATCGTCGGCTCGGCCGTGTGGGGCGACGGCGATCCCGAGGGGGTCCGGCAGCGGGCCGCCGAGGACATGAAGAACACCGCCCGGCTCGCCCGGAAGCTCGGCGTCAGCACCGTCGTCGGCTTCACCGGATCGAAGATCTGGAAGTACGTGGCGATGTTCCCGCCGGTGCCCGAGTCGGTCATCGACGAGGGCTACCAGGACTTCGCCGACCGGTGGAACCCGATCCTCGACGTGTTCGACGAGT
>CAZHSL010000498.1:0-2351 GCA_964535185.1 uncultured Corynebacterium sp. | reverse complement strand
GAGAAACTCTTCGCCGCGAATCTTCCCATACCCGCCCGAGGAGCGCCGAGCCAGCCGCCGCTCACGGGGCGAGGATCACCGTGCGCGCCGCCCGGCCGCACTAGCATGGTGCTGCCACGCCGCGGCCAGGGGGAGGGGAGATCACCATGGGGAGGCAACCACCACGGGCCCGGTCCGTGATCGCACTGTCCATGCTCGCGCTCGGCCTGGCCGGCTGCGCGGGCGAGGATGACAACGACACCGCGTCGTCGTCGACCACGAGCACGACGTCACCCCAGACGACGACCTCCTCCAGCCCGCCGTCGTCGAGCTCGTCGAGCAGGCCGACCTCCTCGACCAGCTCGTCCACGGCGAGTCCGGGGACCTCGTCGAGCACGTCGACCAGCACAGGCAGCACCAGCTCCACGACCACGTCGAGCCCGCCGACCACCACGAGCACGTCCTCGGCGCTGGCCGAGGCCACAGGGCCGCAGCAGTGCGGCGAGGTGACCTCGGTCCCAGGCACCCCGCTCGCCGTGCGGATCGTCGCCGGGGAGGCGACCTGCGAGGACGCCGAGGAGCTGCTGAGCACGTACTACGAGGTGGTCCCCACCGAGGGGCAGGGCAGCGGCGGCTTCGTCCAGCTCGACGAGTGGGGCTGCATCAGCGCGTCACCGGCGATGTTCGCCAGCAGCGGCCAGGCCACGACCTGCGAGACCGGCACCGGCGCGAAGATCGTCGCCGAGGGCGACCCGGGGACCGGGGCGACCTCCGCCGCCCCCAGCACCGCCACCACACCGGCCCCCGGTGTCACGACGGCGACGCCCGGCGCCGACGGCTCCTACTGCGACCAGATCGACACCCCCACCCTCGAGCGGATGTTCCCCGATGGACAGCTCGACGAGCAGCTGTGCCAGAGCTACATGCAGGGAGAGTGACCCGTCCACGACGAAGGGGGCCACCACCCGCGGCGGGTGGTGGCCCCCTTCGTCAGGGACGGTCCTGGATCAGGAGCCGACGCGGAAGCGGACGAAGCCGGTGGCCTTCGCGCCGCCCTCCTCGAGGACCTTGCCGACGGACTTCTTCGCGTCCTTGGCGAAGGGCTGGTCGACGAGCACGCTGTCCTTGAAGAAGGAGTTCACCCGGCCCTCGATGATCTTCGGCATCGCGGCCTCGGGCTTGCCCTCCTCCTTGGCGGTCTCCTCGGCGATGCGGCGCTCGTTCTCCACGGTCTCCGCATCGATCTCGTCCCGGGAGAGCGCCGTGGGGCTGAACGCGGCGATGTGCATCGCGACGTCGCGCGCGAGCTGCTCGTCGCCGCCCTCGATGCCCACGAGGACACCGATCTGCGCGGGCAGGTCGGGGCTGGTCTTGTGCATGTAGGCCGTGACGACCGGGGCCTCGACGCGGGCGGCCCGCTTGACCTCGATCTTCTCGCCGATGGTGGCGTTGGCCTCGTCGAGCAGCTCCTGGACGCTCTTGCCGTCGACCTGGGCCGCGAGCACCGTCTCGGCGTCGGTGGCCCGGCTCTCGACCGCGGCAGCGAGGACCTGCTCGGCCAGCTGGCCGAACTTCTCGCCCTTGGCGACGAAGTCGGTCTCGCAGAGGACCTCGACGAGGGTGCCCACGCCGTCTCCGGCGCGGGCGACGACGAGACCGTTGGAGGTCGTGCGGCCCTCGCGCTTGGTGACGCCCTTGAGGCCCTTGATGCGCAGCAGCTCGGTGGCCTTGCCCTTGTCGCCGTCGGCCTCGTCGAGCGCCTTCTTCACGTCGAGCATGCCTGCGCCGGTGGACTCACGCAGCGCCTTGATGTCAGCGGCGGTGTAGTTCGCCATGTGTGTGTGGTTCTCCTTCGCGGGTACCAGTGGTGGTGGCTCAGGCCTCGGGGGTGTCCTCGGCCGGCGTCGCCGGAGCGGTCTCGGCGGAGGTCGCGGTCTCGTCCGACGCGGCGGTCTCGGCGGGGGTCTCGGCCTCGGCCGGAGCCGTGGTCGCCGGGACCTCGGCGGCCGCCTCGGTGGCCGCGGCCTTCGCCTCGGCGTCCGGCACGGCGGCGGCCGGTGCCTGCTCGACCGCGGCAGCGGTCTCCCCTTCGCCGGCGAGCAGCTCGCGCTCCCACTCGGCCATCGGCTCGGCCTCGCCCTGGGCGCCGGCGGTCGCGCCGCCCCCGCCACGGGCCATGAGACCGTCCGCGACGGCGTCGGCGACGACCCGGGTCAGCAGCGTGACCGAGCGGATCGCGTCGTCGTTGCCCGGGATCTTGTAGTCGACCTCGTCGGGGTCGCAGTTCGTGTCGAGGATCGCGATGACCGGCAGGCCCAGCTTGCGGGCCTCGTCGACGGCCAGGTGCTCCTTCTTGGTGTCGACGATCCACA
>CAZHSL010000497.1:0-2357 GCA_964535185.1 uncultured Corynebacterium sp. | reverse complement strand
GTGGGTCGTCCACGAGGAGCTCGAGAACCCGGGCGAGGCACCGCTGGCGGAGGGCACCGAGGTGGTCATCGACGCCGCTCACATGGAGGGCATGCAGGGCGCCGAGGCCACCATCGACAGTGCCACCGAGGAGACCGTGTACATCGCCGGCCGCGCCTCGCGCGTCGGATTCTTCGACCTGCTCGGCTACGACCTGCACGACTACGAGGAGCTCTCCGAGGAGAAGTTCGACCTCCTGCTGAAGCTGAACCGCGAGGAGGTCGCCAACTGGTCGGGCCGCTTCCGCGCCGAGCTGCGCGACGTGGAGATCCTCCCCCGCCCCACCTCGGGCTCGCTGCCCGTCTGGCGGGCCGTCGGCGGGGTGCCGGGTTCTTCCTCGACGCCGGCGAAGGATGGGGCTACGGCGGCACCGTCGCCCGCGTCGACCCGCGCCGCGGCACGGCCCACATCCTGTTCACGCAGGTCGCTCTGACGGCCCGGAGGGCTCCCCGATGCTGCGCGCGTTCGAGGAGCTGGCCTCCGGCTAGTCGCAGCAGGGCATGGCCAGAGGGGCTCGCGGCTCGATCGCCGGGGCCCTCCGTGTCGTCCGCGCCGAGGAACGGCCTCTCGCCGCGCGCTCAGCGGGCCTCGGCGCGGCGCACCATCTCGTCGATCCAGACCGGCGCGAACGGTGAGGTGCAGTTCGGCGGCGTCGGATAGTCCTTGAGCACCTCGAGACGCTCGCCGATGTCCCGTGCCCGCTCCCGCAGCGCAGGGTTCGTGATCCCGATCTGGGCGAGGCATTCGTTCATCGCCCACTGCAGGCGCTCGGGAGCGGACTGCATCCGGGCCTCGATAAGGTCCAGCAGCGCGCTCTGGTCGATCCCCTCGGGCTTCTTCACCACCCGGTCGCTGGTCAGCGCCCAGCCGGCGCTCGCAACGGCCGGATCGGCGTCGGCGAACCACGCCTCGCGCAGCGCCTCGCGGTGGGGGCTCGTCTTCACGACGTAGCTGACCAGCCAGTCGTGGACCTTGGGGGTGGCGGCCTCGCGGAGCATCCGGTCCAGCTCCTCGGGACCGTACTGCGAGGGGCGCGAGATGAGCAGGGAGAGCAGCCGGGGCGTGGAGTCCTCGGCGGGCTCGTCCCACAGCGCGCGGGCGAGCTCCGGCTGCTTCTTCACCCGCTTCGCGATCGCGCGGAGCGCGGTGAGGTTGACGGCGTGGTCGTCGCCGCGCTTGGCGTTGACCGCACGGATGCGTTCGTCCTCGAGCCCGGCCAGCTCCTCACGCAGCGCAGCGATCGTCGCGGCGAGGTCCGCGGGGACGTGTGCGGTGTCTGGCATGGGGTGCCCTCCGTCGTCGGTGTGCTCGCCCGGAGCCTACGCCGCGCACCCGTCCGTCGGTCCACGGCGGCAGCGCGGTGCGGGCCGACGCTCCCCCGTCGGCCCGCACCGTGCTCCTGGCTCAGCCCACGCTCGCGCGGGGCGCGCCGATCCCGGGATCGATCCGCGGCACCTCGCCGCTGCCCGGGCGGATGTCGATGTCGAAGATGTCCAGCGGCAGGTACACCGTCGCACAGGCGTTGGGGATGTCGACCACGCCGGAGAACCTCCCCTCGATGGGTGCCGCCCCGAGCAGCAGGTAGGCCTGCTCCTTCGACCAGCCGAAGGTCGAGAGGTACTCGATCGCATGCAGGCACGCCCGCTGGTAGGCCAGGTGCGAGTCGAGGTAGCGCTGCTCGCCGTCCAGCGTCACCGAGGTGCCGGAGAAGCTCAGCCACTGCGAGTGCTGCGGCGCGGTGTTGCCGGGCATGAAGATCGCGTTCTCCGCGACGTTGTACTTCTCCATCCCGCCCTTGATGACGTCGACGTGGAGGTCCAGGAACCCGCCCATCTCGATGCCGCCGCAGAAGGTGATCTCTCCGTCGCCCTGGGAGAAGTGCAGATCGCCGACGGAGAAGTTCGCCCCGTCCACGAACACCGGGTAGAAGATCCGGGTGCCCTTGGTGAGGTTCTTGATGTCCTGGTTGCCACCGTTCTCGCGTGGCGAGGCGGTGCGGGCGCCCTCCCCGGCGACGCGCTCACGGTCGGCCTCGCCCACACCTCCGAGGATGGCGCCGTGCGGCTCCGGCGGCAGTGCGAGCGCCGGCACGCGATCCGGGTCGGTGGCGATCAGCGCCGCCTCCCGCGAGTTCCACTTCGTGAGCAGCTCCGGGGACGGGGCGGTGCCCATCAGGCCCGGGTGGATCATGCCGGTGAACTCCACGCCCGGCACATGGCGGGAGGTGGCGCGGTCGCCGCGGAAGTCCCAGATCGCCTCGTACGCGTCGGGGAACTCGTCGGTGAGGAAGCTGCCGCCGTTGCGCTTGGCGAAGATGC
>CAZHSL010000496.1:0-2390 GCA_964535185.1 uncultured Corynebacterium sp. | reverse complement strand
GCGACGGTCGCCTCCGGGCGAAGGTCGAGGCGTCGCAGGAGCTGGGCGTTCAGGGCGACCACGATGGTGGACAGGGACATCAGGATCGCTCCGACGGACATCGGCAGCACGAACCCGATGGGGGCGAGGATGCCCGCCGCGAGCGGCACAGAGATCAGGTTGTAGCCGGCAGCCCACCAGAGGTTCTGCTTCATCTTCCGGTAGGCGGCGCGGGATAGCTCGATGACTGAGAGCACCGAGCGTGGATCGGAGCTGGCCAGCACGACCCCAGCGGAGGCGATCGCGACATCGGTGCCGGCACCGATGGCGATGCCGACATCGGCCTGAGCAAGGGCAGGGGCATCGTTGACGCCGTCGCCGACCATCGCGACCTTCATGCCCTCCTTCTGGAGCTGGGCGACCTTCGAGGACTTGTCCTCGGGCCGCACCCCGGCGAAGACACGGTCGATACCGAGCTCATGGCCGACGCTGTTCGCGACCGCCTCGGCGTCACCGGTGATCATGACGACCTCAACCCCCAAGCTGTGCAGGGCATCGATGGCGTCGCGAGATTCGGGGCGCACCTCGTCGTGGAGCTTGAGGCCGCCGATCACCTCGCCGTCGCGGAGGACGTGGAGGATGATCGCGCCCTCCTGGCGCCAAGCCTCAGCCTCGTCGACTTCACTCACTCCGGTCTCCTCGAGCAGTCGGGGACCGCCCACGCGGATCTCGTGCCCGTCCACCTGGGCACTCACGCCCAGCGCAGGGGTGGAGCTGATGTCGGAGCCCGCAGGGATCTGCGCTCCTTCGGCCTGAGCCCTGGCGACGATGGCGCGAGCGAGCGGATGCTCGCTCTCCGCCTCGGCGGCAGCTGCCAGGGCCAGCACCTCGCTCTCGTCCGCACCGCGGGTGATGATCTCGGCGAGAACGGGCTCACCCTTGGTGAGAGTGCCGGTCTTGTCGAACAGGACGGCGTCGACCGTGCGCATGGCCTCCAGGGCAAGGCGATCCTTGACCAGAACTCCACCACGAGCAGCACGCTCGGTGGCGATCGAGACCACCAACGGAATCGCGAGCCCCAGAGCGTGGGGGCAGGCGATCACGAGCACCGTCACCGTGCGCACCACGGCGGCATCGGGCATGCCGAGCAGAGACCATGTGACCGCGGTGATCACGGCAGCGCCGAGAGCGAACCAGAAAAGCCACGCCGCAGCGGTATCTGCGATGCGCTGCGCCCGGGACGAGGAGTTCTGCGCCTCGGTCACCAGGCGCTGAATTCCGGCGAGGGCGGTCTCGTCACCCGTGGCGGTGACCTCGATGCGGAGGCTCGAATCGGTGGCGACGGTTCCCGCCACGACGGAGTCACCGGTAGAGCGCGTCACGGGACGGGATTCTCCGGTGACCATGGACTCGTCCACGTCGGCGCGACCCTCGCGGATCGTACCGTCGGCCGGGACGCTCGCCCCCGGGCGCACCAGGACCAGGTCCCCGTGCTGCAGTTCGGTCGGCGAGACCTGCTCGAGCTCGTCGCCGTCGATGCGCTCTGCCATATCGGGCAGCAGTGCGGCCAGGGAGTCGAGTGCGGACGTGGTCTGGGCGAGGGAGCGCATCTCGACCCAGTGGCCGAGCAGCATGATCACGATCAGCAGGGAGAGCTCCCACCAGAATTCCAGCTGGTGGTCGAGGATCCCGAGGGTGGCTCCCCAGGAGGCGATGAACGCGACCGTGATCGCGAGCCCGATCAGCAGCATCATCCCGGGCTGACGGGAACGGATCTCGGAGACGGCGCCGGTGAGGAACGGACGGCCACCCCAGACGTACATGACGGTGCCGAGGAGCGGGGCGATCCATAGGGAACCGGGGAAGTCGGGAACGCTGTACCCCAGCAGCATCGCGAACATTGGGGAGAACACGACGACCGGAATCGCGATGATCAAGTTGATCCAGAACAGCCGCCGGAACTGCCCGACGTGGTCGCCATGGCCTGCGTGCCCACCGTGCCCGGCGGCGTGGCCCTCGTGTCCCGAATGGACTCCGTGAGTTCCGTGGTCGTGATGCGCGTCGGGAGCGTCGTGCTCAGCACTGCCGGAGTGGGCGTCCTGAGGCGTGGGGGAAGGATGAGCGTGCTGCATGCCGGGTCCTCCGTGGTCTCGACGGTGTGTCTGGTTGCCAGCGTTCATGCGTCCGACAATATACCCCTAGGGGGTATATGTCGAGGGGTCGGAATCCGCTGTGACCATCGGCGTGATCGAGGCGCGGAGGGGTGGCATGACATCCCTCAAGTCGGCGCCAGAATCCAAGCCGCTGACTCCGACCAGATGGCCCGCTCGCCTTTGATCGAGGCCCAGGAGGGCGACACCAATGTCGACCTACTTCGGCGCCGGGGGCCGGAACCCACGGCGTCAGGGCGC
>CAZHSL010000495.1:0-2395 GCA_964535185.1 uncultured Corynebacterium sp. | reverse complement strand
TGGTCGCCTTCAACATCGGCTTCGACCTCGCGATCCTGGAGAACGAGCTGACCCGGCTGGGCCTGCCCACCCTCACCCAGCGCCTCGGCCACGACATCGCCCCCGTCATCGACGCCCTGGTCATCGACCGCGGTCTGGACCGGTACCGCAAGGGCAAGCGCACGCTGACGGCGGTGCTCGAGCACTTCGCGATCGAGCAGGACGGCCGCCTCCACACCGCAGACGTGGACGTCTCCGCGACGCTGGACGTGATGCACGCGCTCGCTGCGAAGCACCCCCAGATCGCCGCCTCGACGCTCGAGGAGCTGCACCGGGAGCAGACGGGCTGGCACCTGCGCTGGGCCGAGGGGATGAACCAGTGGCTGACGAAGAAGGGGAAGACCCCGGACGTCAGCACCGCCTGGCCCCTCTGAGCGGTCGCGGGGCCGGCTGCGGCCGATCTGTCGGGCTCTGCCGTCCGTGCGCTCAGCGGGCGCCGTCGGCCTCCTGCCAGCATCGCGACGTGCGCTGCCCCGCCAGGTGGGCGAGCAGCGCCACCGCGCCGCCGCACAGCAGCAGCGGCCACCCGGGCTCGAGCCCGGACGGACTGCCGTCGAGCAGGGACCACACGCCGAGCACGCCCATCAGGGCGATCGACGATCCCACGGCGATCACCCACACCGCGTGCAGGGAATGCGCATCGAACAGCTGCCAGCGCACCGCCGGGAGATCGGCCCCCATCGAGCGTCGCCGACGTCGTGACTCGGCCAGCGCCAGCAGCTGCAGGAGGCGGGTCAGGGAGTACCCGCCGAACGCGAGTGCGGCGGCCAGCACCGCAGCGGCCATCGGCCGTGCCCCGCCCGGAGCGGGGACCGACCTGACCACGTCCACCACGGCGAGCACCGTCAGGCCCACGCCGACGGCCGTGACGAGGGACGGCAGCAGCGGGGACGGCCCGGCCGGGGGAGCGGGGTCGTGATCCGCGTCCTCGGCGATCATCCCGTCCGCGTCCAGGCGCGGGAAGCGCGCGAGCTCCTGCGCCGGGTCGGGCTCGGCGCTCTGCTCGGGACCGAGGCCGGGATCGTCCTGGGAGGTCATCGCCCCACGGTAGCCCGCGACGCGCCTGCACCGGGCGCGGGGGCGCAGCCGTCGGCGCCGACGGTAGACTCGCCGATGTGATGAGCGAGATCGAGATCGGCCGCAACAAGCGGGGACGCCGCAGCTACAGCTTCGACGACGTGGCGGTGGTCCCGTCCCGGCGCACCCGCGACCCGGAGGACGTCTCCACCGCCTGGCAGGTGGACGCCTACCACTTCGACATCCCGATCTTCGCCGCCCCGATGGACTCCCTGATGTCCCCGGAGACCGCGATCGAGCTGGGCCGTCTGGGCGGGCTGGGAGTGCTGGACCTCGAAGGGCTGTGGACCCGCTACGACGACCCCGAGCCCCTCTTCGACCGCATCGCCGCCGCCGCGGACGACGAGGTCGTGGATCTGATGCGGGAGCTGTACTCCGCGCCGGTGCGCTCCGAGCTGATCCGCGAGCGGATCCAGCAGCTGCGCGACGCCGGGGTCACGGCGGCCGGCTCGCTGTCGCCGCAGCGCACCCAGGAGCACTGGAAGACCGTGGTCGACGCGGGCGTGGACCTGTTCTTCATCCGCGGCACCACGGTCTCCGCCGAGCACGTCTCCAGCGGCAGGGAGCCGCTGAACCTCAAGCGGTTCATCTACGAGCTCGACGTCCCGGTGATCGTGGGCGGCTGCGCCACCTACACCGCCGCCCTGCACCTGATGCGCACCGGTGCGGCCGGCGTGCTGGTGGGCTTCGGCGGCGGGGCCTCCCAGACCACCGAGGAGACCCTCGGCATCTCGGTGCCGCTGGCCAGCGCCGTGGCGGATGTGGCCGCCGCCCGCCGCGACTACATGGACGAATCCGGCGGTCGGTACGTGCACGTCATCGCCGACGGCGGCCTGGGTCGCTCCGGCGACCTGGTCAAGGCGATCGCCTGCGGCGCCGACGGGCTGATGGTCGGGGCGGCGCTGGCGCGGGCGGAGGAGGCGCCGGGGCGCGGCCACCACTGGGGCAGCGAGGCGCACCACCCCACCCTGATCCGTGGGCACCGGGTGTCCGTGGGCACGGCCGCCCCGCTGGAGCAGATCCTGTTCGGGCCCTCGCGGGCGGCCGACGGGGCCACCAATCTGGTCGGCGCGCTGCGTCACGCGATGGCGACCACCGGGTACACCGACCTCAAGGAGCTCCAGCGCATCGAGGTCGTCACCACCCGCTGAGCCGCGGTCCGCTCCCGGGCGGTCAGGAGCGCACGCGCGCCACGATCCCCCAGATCAGCAGCGCCAGGGCAACCAGGCCCAGCAGCACCGGGACCAGCACGCCGACGCCGAAGCCGATCACCGTGCCC
>CAZHSL010000494.1:0-2405 GCA_964535185.1 uncultured Corynebacterium sp. | reverse complement strand
TGCGCATCGCCCGGAAGGACCACGTCGGAGTGCGCTCCGCCGGCAGCGGTCACCGCAGGAGCACGAGCGCCTCGCCCTGCCCGCCGCCGCCGCACAGGCCCACCGCGGCGGTGCCGCTGCCGCGCCGGGCCAGCTCGTGCACCATGTGCACCACGAGCCGCGCCCCGGAGGCGCCGATGGGGTGGCCGAGCGCGATCCCGCCGCCATGGACGTTCACCTTCTCCTCGCCCACGCCCAGCGCGCGCTGCGAGTGGGCGACGACCGCGCCGAAGGCCTCGTTGATCTCGACGAGATCGAGGTCCGCGGCGGTGAGGCCCTGCTTCCCGAGCGCTCGGGCGATCGCGTCGGCGGGCTGGGCCTGCAGGGAGCTGTCCGGGCCGGCGGTCTGCCCGTTCGTGCCGAGGCGGGCGAGGACCTGCCACCCCTCCGCGTCGGCGCGTGCGGAGGTGGTGAGCACGAGCGCGGCGGCGCCGTCGGAGATCTGCGAGGAGTTCCCGGCCGTGATCGTGCCGCCCTCGGCGAAGGCGGGGCGCAGGCGGGAGAGGGACTGTGCGGTGGTGTCGGGGCGGATGCCCTCGTCGGCCGTGACCTCGACGGGCCCCCCGCGCCGCTGCGGCACGGAGACCGGGACGATCTCCTCGGCCAGCAGCTCCGCCGCGGCGGCGGCGCGCTGGTGGGACAGGGCCGCGGCCCGGTCCTGGTCCTCCCGCGTGACCTCGAAGCGGGGGTTGTGCCGCTCCGTCGACTCGCCCATGCTCACGCCGTCCTGTGCGTCGGTGAGACCGTCGTGCGCCATGTGGTCCAGCGCCTCGACCGCCCCGTACTTCCACCCGGCGCGCGAGCCCATGAGCAGGTGCGGGGCCTGGGACATCGACTCCATGCCGCCGGCGACCACGACCTCCGCGTCACCGGAGGTGAGCATCCGTGCCGCGTCGATCACGGCGGTCAGGCCCGACAGGCACACCTTGTTCACGCTGTGCGCGGGGGTGGCCCAGCCGATGCCGGCGCCGAGCGCGGCCTGCCGGGCGGGGTTCTGGCCGGAACCGGCCGGGAGCACCTGCCCCATGATCACGGCGTCCACCGCCGCAGGATCCACGCCGCCGCGCCCGAGCGCCCCGGCGATCGCGGCGGAGCCCAGCTGCGGGGCGGAGAAGGAGGCCAGCGCCCCCTGGAGCCGGCCCTGCGGGGTGCGGGCCGCGGCGACGACGACGATCTCGGACATGGGGTGCCTCCCGGCGGTGACGACGGTGTCTGCCGTCATTGTGCCGCACGGGCGCACGCCGCCCCGGGCCGTGCGTCGGGCGGCGTCAGCGGGCGAGGGAGCGCCGACGGACCGTCGCGATGTACAGCACCGACATCAGCGCCGTGAACCCGGCGCCGACGGCGAGAGCCGTGTGGTACTCCGGTTCCCACACCATGATCCCGAGCGTGAACAGGATGAACGCGATCGCGAACACCTGCCCGTAGGGCCACAGCGGCACCGGGAACTCGAGCGCGTCCCGCTCGGCGCGGCTCATGCCGCGGCGGGAGGAGACCTGGGCGAGCAGGATCATCAGCCACACGAAAACGGTCGCGAAGGTCGCCAGCGACGCGACGATCGTGAACACCTCGTCCGGCAGCGCCCAGTTCAGCACCACGCCCACGACGAGCACGCCGAGCATCGCGAGGGTGGTCACGACCGGCACTCCCCGGACGGTGCGGGACAGGGCCGCCGGTGCCAGGCGCTGCCGGGCCATGCCGGCGACGACGCGGCCCGCGCCGAAGAGGTCCGCGTTGATCGCGGAGAGCGCGGCGGTGATCACGACGACGTTCAGCGCGGCCGCCGCCCAGCTCACGCCGAGGGTGTCGAAGATCTGCACGAACGGCGACTCCTCGCCGGTGATCTGCCGCCACGGGGTCAGCAGCAGGATCACCCCGATCGCGAGCACGTAGAACAGCAGGATCCGCACCGGGACCGTGTTCACGGCCCTCGGGATCGCCTGCGCCGGATCCTCCGCCTCGGTGCCGGCCACGCCGATGATCTCGGTGCCGCCGAAGGCGAAGAGCACCAGGATGAACGCGCTGACCATCCCGCCGGGGCCCGTGGGGAAGAAGCCGCCGTCGGCCGTGAGGTTCGCCAGGCCCGTCGGCGCCCCGGGATCCCCGAGCCCGAAGGCGAGGATCGCAGCGCCGCCGGCGATCATCGCGACCACCGCGCCGACCTTCACGATCGTGAACGCGAACTCGAGCTCCCCGAACCAGCGCACGCTGGCGAGGTTCGCGGCCCCCACGATCAGCAGCGTGAGCGCCACCCAGACCCACTGCGCGGTGTCCGGGAACCAGAAGCGCATGTAGATCGCGATCGCGGTGAGGTCCGCCAGGCACACGATGAGCATCTCGAAGGCGAACATCCAGCCGGTGATGTA
>CAZHSL010000493.1:0-2422 GCA_964535185.1 uncultured Corynebacterium sp. | reverse complement strand
GAGCCGTCCTCGACCACCTCGCCGCCGTGCACCACCAGCACCCGGTCCGCGATCATCACGGTGGTGAGGCGGTGGGCGATGATCAGCGAGGTGCGCTGACCGAGCAGCTTGGTGAGCCCCTCCTGCACCATCCGCTCGGAGGGGATGTCCAGCGAACTGGTGGCCTCGTCGAGGATCAGCACCCGCGGGTCGGCGAGGAACGCACGGGCGAAGGAGATCAGCTGCCGCTGCCCGGCGCTGACCCTTCCGCCGCGCTTGCTCACGTCGGTGTCGTAGCCGTAGGGGAGCTTCTCGATGAACTCGTCGGCCCCGATGGCGCGGGCCGCGGCCTCGATCTCCTCCCGGCTCGCGCCCGGCTTGCCGAGGGCGATGTTGTCCGCGACGGTGCCGGAGAACAGGTACGCCTCCTGGGTGACCATCACGATGTTGCGGGTGAGGTCCTGCATCGAGATGTCCCGCAGGTCCACGCCGTCCAGCGTCACCCGACCCTCGGTGGTGTCGTAGAAGCGGGCGATGAGCTTGGCGACCGTGGACTTGCCGGCACCGGTCTGGCCCACCAGGGCGATGGTCTGGCCGGCGGGGATGTGCAGGTCCATCGGCTGCAGCACGAGCGGGCCGTCCTCGGTGTAGCGGAAGGCGACCTCCTCGAAGTCCACCTGTCCGCTCGAGGTGGGCAGCGCGGTCGGGGTCGCCGACTCCTCCACGTGCGGCCGCACCGCGAGCAGGGTGGCGATCTTCTCGAGCGCGGAGACGGCGGACTGGAAGGCGTTGTAGAAGTTCGCGATCTCGTCGACCGGCTGGAAGAAGCGCCGCGAGTACAGCACCAGCGCCACCAGCACACCCACCTGCAGGTCGCCGTGCAGCACCCGGAAACCGCCCACCACCAGCACCGCGGCGATCGTGACGTTGGCGAGCACGCGCAGCGCCGGCTGATAGATGCCGAAGATGTTGATCGAGCGCATCGACGCATCGCGGTAGTCCTGGGCGAGGGTGTCGAACTCCGCCTGGTTGCGGTCCTCCTTGCGGAAGGCCTTCACCGCGCGGATGCCGGCCATCGCCTCGACGAAGTGGACGATCAGCCGTGCCGAGTGGGAGCGGATCGCGCGGTAGGCGACGCGCGAGCGCCGCTGGAACCACACCGTCAGCGCCACGCAGGGGATCAGCATCAGCAGCATGACCAGGCCGGTCACCGGGTCCATGGTCACGATCAGCACGATCGTGAACACCATCGACAGCGAGGCGCCCACCATGACGTTCACACCCGAGTCGAGCAGCTCGCGCAGCGCCTCCATGTCGGAGGTCTGGCGGGAGACGATCCGCCCGGAGGTGTAGGACTCGTGGAACTCGAGATCCTGCTGCTGGGTGAAGCGGAAGACCTTCCGCCGCAGCGCCAGCAGCATCCGCTGGCCCACCACGACCGACTGGCGCACGTACCCGTACGTCAGCACGCCGCCGACGACCGCCGCGCCGACCGCCAGCGCGGCGGCCTGGAACGCGGGACCGGAGTCCCCGGCCAGGAGGGAGGGCAGGCCGTGGTCGATGCCCCAGGCGATGATCGCGGGGCCCGCCACGACGGCCAGCTGCGCGATGACGACCATGATCGCCATCACCACGAACTGCCCCTTGACGGGGGAGATCAGCTCGCCCAGCAGGGCGAAGGAGCGCTGCCGGGACAGCCGGTTGTCCTCGGCGCTGTAGGTCTGCTGCTCCGGATCGTCCTGGTCGGGCTGGGTGGTGGTGGTCATCGGCCCTCCTCCTGGATCGCACGGAGCTCGAGCTCCCCGGTGAGCGTCTCGATGTCCTGGTCGCGGCGCCGCTCCTCCTCCTGGTGGGCGATCACCCAGCGGTACCGGGCCGAGCTCGCCATCAGCTCGGTGTGGGTGCCGACGGCGACGACGCGGCCGCCGTCCAGCAGCGCCACGCGGTCCGCGAGCGCCACGGTCGAGGTGCGGTGGGCGACGATCAGCGTGGTGGTGCCGCGCAGCACCTCCCGCAGCCTCTCGGTGACGATCTCCTCGGTCTTGGTGTCCAGGGCCGAGAGCGGGTCGTCCAGCAGCAGCACAGCGGGCTTGGCGGCGATCGCGCGGGCCAGGGCCAGGCGTTGCCGCTGCCCGCCGGACAGGCTCATGCCCTCCTCGCCGATGCGGGTGTCCACCCCGTCGGGCAGCTCGTAGGCGTAGGTGGCGTCGGCGGTGCGCAGTGCGAGGTGCAGCAGCTCCTCGGCCTCCTCCTCGCTCAGCGAGCGGTCCGCGCCCAGCAGCACGTTCTCGCGCACCGAGTCGGAGAACAGGGTCGCGTCCTCGAAGGCGACCGCGGTGAGGGTGCGCAGGTCGGTGAGGTCCATGTCGCGCACGTCGACCCCGTCGATGGTGATCGCACCGGAGGTGACGTCGTACAGCCGCGGCACCAGCTGCAGCAGGGT
>CAZHSL010000492.1:0-2426 GCA_964535185.1 uncultured Corynebacterium sp. | reverse complement strand
CGGTGCGTGGTGCGCAGCGGGATCCCGGCCGACTCGTCCGCGGAGCCGACGGCGACCTCCGCGATCAGCTCCCCGTCGTGCCAGATCGCGGCCTGGAAGCCGGACTGGCGATGCACGCGGCGCACCGTCTCGAGCCACTCGGGCAGCATCGCCGCGACGTCCTCGACGGCGGAGCGGGGCAGCGGGGACGCCGCCTCGGAGGCGGTCGCGGAGGACGGGACGGACATGGCATCTCCTTCGAGCTCGACGGTCGCCCGAGCAGACTACGGGCGGGGCCATCCCCGCGGGGCCGTTAGCATCACCCTCGTGAAACCGTTCGTGCAGATCGCCACCCGTCCCGAGGACGACGTCGCCGCCACCGAGCGCGAGGCCGTCCTCGACTTCACCGGGCTCACCGAGGAGCAGCTGATCTGGGCACGCCTGGATCGAGACCCCTTCCCCGACATCGCTGCCGCGGACATCTCCGGGATCATCCTGTGCGGCAGCCCGTTCACAGTCTCCGATCCGGCCGAGACCAAGACCGCGGCGCAGGTCAGGGCCGAGGCGGAGATCTTCCGGGTGCTGGACCAGGTGATCGCGCACGACATCCCCTTCCTCGGTGCCTGCTACGGGATCGGCACCCTGGGCACCCATCAGGGCGCGCTGATCGACAGGACCCACGGGGAGCCGCTGGGCGCCGTCGAGGTGGCCCTGACCGGCGCCGGCCGGCAGGACCCGCTGATCCGCGAGGCCGCCCTGCCGGAGAGGTTCACCGGGCTGGTCGGCCACAAGGAAGCGGTCCACACCCTGCCCGAGCACGCCACGGTGCTGGCCGCGGGGACGAGCTCGCCGGTGCAGATGTTCCGCGTCGGCACCCGGCAGTACGCGACCCAGTTCCATCCCGAGCTGGACGTCCCCTCGATCATCGAGCGCGCCCGCGTCTACCGCGACCACGGCTACTTCTCGCCGGACGAGATGGAGGACGTCTTCGATGCGCTGCGCGGGCAGGACGCCGATCACCCGCCGCGTCTGCTGCGCGCCTTCGCGACCCTGTTCGCGCGCTGAGGCGATCCGGGCGACCTGCGCGGACGCGGAGGCCGCCCCGCCCGTGCCCGGCACGTCGTGCCCGGTTCGCGGCGCGACCTCGGGTACCGTCCGAGCGTGCCCCGATTCACACCCGAGCAGGTCCGTCGACGCCAGATCGTCGCCGGCGCGCTCGCTCTCGTGCTGCTGCTGGCCGTCGGCGGCTGCACGGCGGGCCTGGTCGGCGCACTGCGCGGCGGAGGCGACGAACAGGCGCTGACCGAGCCGGCGCCCTTCGAGGCCGACGACGCCGCGATGACAGTGCCCTCCACCCCGGACGACGCCGCCGTGCTCGCGAACCTGCCCGAGGGTGCCGAGCTCATGCCCGACGAGGTGATGGGCATCGACGTCTCCAGCCACCAGCGCGACATCGACTGGTCGCAGGTCAGCGCCGACGGCGTGGGATTCGCCTACATCAAGGCCACCGAGGGCGCCGGCTTCACCGACTCCCACTTCCGCAGCAACTGGGACGGGGCCCGCGCCGCAGGCATCACGCCGGGCGCCTACCACTACTTCACGCTGTGCTCCTCCGGCGAGAAGCAGGCCCAGGATTTCCTCGCCGCCGCGCCGCCGGACGACTCCGCTCTGCCGCCGGCCCTCGACCTCGAGTTCGACGGCGCATGCGAGGAGCAGCCCGGGGCCGCCGCCGTGCAGGCCGAGATCGACGCCTTCACAGCCGCGGTCGAGAAGGCGTGGGGCAGGCGCCTGCTCATCTACTCCTCCTCCGAATGGCGCCGTCACTACGGACTCCCGGTCACCGGCCCGCGCCCGGACTGGCTCTTCGCCGCCGAGACGCGACCGGACCAGGCGGACTGGGCGGTGTGGCAGCTGCGCTTCGACGGCACCGTCGCCGGGATCGAGGGGTCGGTCGACATCGACGTGGCCCGCACCGAGACGCTGCGCGAGCACGCCGCGATCCCGGAGGGGGAGGGCGCGCTCGCGCACCCCGTCGAGGAGCAGGCCGAGCAGGGGTGAGGCCGACGGGCCGAGAACTCCTCAGGGCTGCAGCCGGTGCCGCTCCCAGCTGCCGTCGGCCCGCGCCGTGTAGAGGATGCGGTCGTGGAACCGGTGCGGGCGCCCCTGCCAGAACTCGAGCGTCTCCGGCCGCACGCGCAGCCCGCCCCAGAACGGCGGCCGGGGCACTGCGGAGCCGACGAACCGCTCCTCGACCTCGGCGTACTGCACCTCGAGCGCCTCGCGCGAGGTGATCGGCCGCGACTGGTGGGAGGCCCAGGCGCCCAGCTGGGATCCGCGCGGCCGCTGCGCCCAGTAGGCGTCGGACTCCGCGGCGGAGATCTGCTGGGCGGTCCCCTCGATCCGCACCTGGCGCTGCAGCGGGTACCAGGGCAGCAGCAGCGCGGCGC
>CAZHSL010000491.1:0-2427 GCA_964535185.1 uncultured Corynebacterium sp. | reverse complement strand
CGATCGACATCGACAAGCCGATCGCGGACATCACCTCGCGCACCCAGATCGAGACCCTGCGCCGCAACGCCGAGGAGTTCGGCGTGCGCATCCACCCCCTCGGCGACAGGGAGCAGGGGATCGTCCACGTCGTCGGCCCCCAGCTGGGGCTGACCATGCCCGGGATCACCGTCGTGTGCGGCGACTCGCACACCTCGACCCACGGCGCCTTCGGCGCCCTCGCCTTCGGCATCGGCACCAGCGAGGTCGAGCACGTGCTGGCCACCCAGACCCTCCCGCTCACGCCGTTTCGGACCATGGCGGTCACCGTCACCGGCTCGCTGAAGCCCGGCGTCACCGCCAAGGACATCATCCTCGCGGTGATCGCGAAGATCGGCACCGGCGGCGGCGCCGGCTACGTGCTGGAGTACCGCGGCGAGGCGATCCGTGAGCTCTCGATGGAGGGGCGGATGACGATCTGCAACATGTCCATCGAGGCCGGCGCCCGCGCCGGCATGATCGCCCCGGACGAGACCACCTTCGAGTACGTCAAGGGCCGCCCTCACGCCCCGCAGGGCGCCGACTGGGACGAGGCCGTCAGGTACTGGAGCTCGCTGCGCTCCGACGACGACGCCGTCTTCGACGCCGAGGTGGTCATCGACGCCGACGCCCTCGAGCCCTTCGTCACCTGGGGCACCAACCCCGGCCAGGGCCTGCCGCTGTCCGCGGCGGTCCCCGCCCCGGAGGACTTCGTCGACGAGACCGACCGCTTCTCCGCCGAGCGCGCGCTGGAGTACATGGACCTCGTCCCCGGCACCCGCCTGAAGGACATCAGGGTCGACACCGTCTTCATGGGCTCGTGCACCAACGGCCGCATCGAGGACCTGCGCGCCTTCGCCTCCGTGCTCGAGGGCCGCACCAAGCACCCCGACGTGCGCGTGCTCGTGGTCCCCGGCTCGGCGCGGGTGCGGCTGCAGGCCGAGCAGGAGGGCCTGGACGAGATCTTCCTCGCCTTCGGTGCCGAGTGGCGCCAGGCCGGCTGCTCCATGTGCCTGGGCATGAACCCGGACCAGCTCGCACCGGGGGAGCGGGCCGCCTCGACCTCCAACCGCAACTTCGAGGGTCGCCAGGGCAAGGGCGGGCGCACCCACCTGGTCTCGCCGGTCGTGGCCGCCGCCACCGCCGTGCGCGGCACCCTGTCCTCGCCGTCGGACCTCGGTGCGGACGCCGCGCCCTCCGACCTCCAGCCCGTCGCCTGACCCGCCCTCCCCAGGAGCCCCGCCATGGAAGCCTTCACCACCCACACCGGCATCGGCGTCCCGCTGCGCCGCAGCAACGTCGACACCGACCAGATCATCCCCGCCGTCTACCTCAAGCGCGTCACCAAGACCGGCTTCGACGACGGCCTGTTCAACGCCTGGCGCACGAACGATCCCGACTTCGTGCTCAACCGTCCCGCCTACGCGAAGGGCTCCGTGCTCGTGGCGGGCCCGGACTTCGGCACCGGCTCCTCCCGTGAGCACGCCGTCTGGGCGCTGCGCGACTACGGGTTCAAGGCGGTGCTGTCCACCCGCTTCGCGGAGATCTTCCGCGGCAACGCCGGCAAGCAGGGCCTGGTCGCCGGGATCCTCTCGCAGGACGACCTCGAGCAGCTGTGGAAGATCCTCGAGGAGAACCCCGGCGCCGAGGTGACGGTCGACCTCGAGCACCGCCAGGTGCACAGCGGAGAGAGCACCTTCCGCTTCGACATCGACGACTACACCCGCTGGCGCCTGATGGAGGGCCTGGACGACATCGGCCTGACCCTGCGCCACGAGGAGGAGATCACCGCCTTCGAGGCGACGCGCCCCTCCTGGATGCCGAAGACCCTCCCCGCCCGCACCGCCGACTGAGGACCTCCGCCGCGTCGGCGCGGAGGTCGCTCCGGTATGGTGAGCCGGTCAGAGACGGGCGTCCCCGGACGTCCCACCGCCGAGGCAAGGACACCATGAGTTCGACATTCCATGTGCGCGGAGGGCGCCCTCTCGACGGTGAGATCACCGTGCGCGGGGCGAAGAACCTGGTCTCGAAGGCGATGGTCGCCGCGCTGCTGGGCGAGGCCCCGAGCGTGCTGCGGTCCGTCCCCGACATCAGCGACGTCCGCATCGTCTCGAACCTGCTGTCGATCCACGGGGTCAAGGTCGAGAACGACATCGCCTCCGGCACGCTGCGCCTGGACCCCTCGAACGTGGAGCGGGCGCATGTGGCGGACATCGACGCCCACGCCGGCAGCTCGCGCATCCCGATCCTGTTCTGCGGCCCGCTGCTGCATCGCCTCGGCGAGGCGATCATCCCCGACCTCGGCGGCTGCCGCATCGGGGACCGGCCCATCAACTACCACCTCGACGTGCTGCGCAGCTTCGGCGCCGTGGTCGACAAGCGCGAGATGGGCATCTACATCACCGCGCC
>CAZHSL010000490.1:0-2438 GCA_964535185.1 uncultured Corynebacterium sp. | reverse complement strand
ACCGGGTGGACATCTACACAGGCACCTTCGGCAAGGCGCTCGGCGGGGCGAGCGGCGGGTACGTCTCGGGCCGCGGCGAGATCGTGGCGATGCTGCGCCAGAAGGGCCGCCCCTACCTGTTCTCGAACTCGCTGGCACCGGCGATCGTGGCCGCGACCCTCACCGCGCTCGAGCTGGTCGAGGGCAGCGGCGAGCTGCGGGAGACCCTGTTCCGCAACGCCGAGCTGTTCCGCCGGCGGATGGGGGAGGAGGGCTTCGAGCTGCTCCCGGGGGAGCACGCGATCGTGCCGGTGATGTTCGGGGACGCGGCGCTGGCCGCGCGGATCGCCGACGCGATGCTCGACAACGGAGTGTTCGTCACCGCCTTCTCCTACCCGGTGGTCCCGCAGGACAAGGCCCGGATCCGCGTGCAGCTCTCCGCCGCCCACACCGAGGAGGACATCGAGACCGCGGTCCAGGCGTTCGTCGCCTCCCGCGCCGCGGTCCAGGGCGGCTGAGCGCGACGCGACGTCCGCATCCGCCCCTGCGCCGGCCGCAACGCAGAATTGTCAGATTCCGAACCAGGATCGGCACGATCTGGCACGGAATCTGACAATCGCGGCGGGCGGTTGCGGGCCGCGGGGCGTGGCGGGCGGTCGCGGGGCGGTGAGCGGTCGCGGGGCCGGCGGGGTGGCCGGCCTGCGGGCCGCGTGCGCCGCCGCTAGTCGCTCTGCACTCCCGCTGATCTCCTGCCGGCTCGTCCCTCGCCAGCACGTCGATCAGCCCAGGCGCATCCAGGCGTCGGTGCGCACGCGCAGCCCCAGGCTGATCGCCCGCAGCACCATGAACAGGAAGTTGCAGGCCAGCCACAGCATCGCCAGCCCCAGCGGGCCCTCGGGGGACCACCAGGCCACCGCGATCGCACCGGGCATGATCGCGACCGCGATCAGGGCGCCGACCTTCGCGAGGTAGGGGGCGTCCCCCGCGCCCATCAGCACGCCGTCCAGCACGAACACGTATCCGGCCACGGGCTGGGCGAGCACGAGCACCCACAGCGCGGCACGCAGGCTGTCCTGCACGGCGACATCGGGCGTGAACCAGCCGGGGACCACGTAGCTCGCCGCGAGCAGCAGCACCGAGACCACAGCGCCGCCGCCCACGCCCCAGCTCATCAGGCGGCGCGTGACCGCGTGCACGGTGGCCGGGTCCGAGGCACCCAGGTAGCGGCCGGTCAGGGCCTGGCCGGCGATCGCCAGGGAATCCAGCGCGAGGGAGAGCGCCGTGAACACGGTGGTGGCGAGCTGGTGCGCGGCGAGCTGCACATCGCCCAGCCCCGTGGCGACCACGGTGCCGGTGATCACCACCACTCGCAGTCCGAGCGTGCGCACGAACATCGGCACCGCATCCCTGCCCACGGCCACGAGATCGCCCGGCTGCGGGGTCAGCGTGATGCCCTCACGTCGGGCCCGACGGACGATCACCCCCAGCAGCACCGCCACCATGCCCCACTGGCTGATCACGGTGCCCAGCGCGGAGCCCGCGATGCCGAGGTCCAACCCGAAGATCAGTGCGGCGTTGAGCGGGATGTTCACCAGCGCTCCGCCGACGGCCACCACCAGCGGCAGCCGCGCGTCCTGCAGGCCGCGCACCAGCCCGGTCGCGGCCTGCACGGCGAGCATCGCCGGCAGCCCGAACGCGCTGATCCGGAGGTAGATCAGCGCTTCGGAGAGCACCTCCGGCGAGGGTCCGAAGGCGGCCAGCAGCGGCTCCCCGGCCACCACCAGCAGCACGGTCCCCAGCGCGCCGACGACGAGCGCGAGCCAGCAGGCGTCGATCCCGCGGGAGATCGCCTCCCGGGTGCGGCCGGCCCCGAAGGAGCGGGCCACCGCCGCGGTCGTGGAGTAGGCCAGGAAGATCGCCAGGCCCACGATCGTGGTGAGCACCGTCGAGGCCAGGCCCAGCCCCGCCAGGGAAGTGGTCGAGACCCGCGCGATGAAGGCCGAGTCCGTCAGCAGGAACAGCGGCTCGGCCACCAGTGCGCCGAGGCTGGGGATCGCCAGGCGCAGGATGTCGCGGTCGACGGTCCTCCGGGCGCACTGCGCACCGGGCTGCGGGGAGGAGGTCATCGCAGGGACGGTCCGGGACGGGGCGCGTCGGCGGGTGCGGGAAAGGGGGTGACGAACACCCCTCCATTGTGAGCCCTGGTCACCGACGATCGTCGGATCCGGGTTCGCAGGCCGACGTGAGACAGTTCCCGCGGAGGACTCGACGCCCGCCCTGGGGCGCGGCGACGGGCCGCACCGCCACCCGTCGCGCACGACCCCGAGGAGCAGGATGAACCGCCTGGCCACGCTGAGCCTGAACAACAGGTCCTTCATCGCGCTGGTGTGCATCGCCGTGTCGATCATCGGCGTGTTCATCATGACCACGATGCGCCAGGAGCTCATCCCCTCGGTCTC
>CAZHSL010000489.1:0-2439 GCA_964535185.1 uncultured Corynebacterium sp. | reverse complement strand
CCGCTCATCGAGTACGAGCGCGAGGGCCACCTCATGTTCAACGACATGATGGCCGGGGTGAAGGAGGACGTGGTCGGCTACGTCTACCATCTCGAGGTCCAGGTCGAGAAGGCCGAGCCCGTGGTGCCCAAGGCGGTCAGCGATCTGCTGCGCAGCGCGAACGGCCTCGCCCGCGGCGCGGTGGGTGCGGCCGCCGCCCTCAAGGAGTCCGACGGCAGCGGCGCCGAGGGGTCGGCGTCCCCTGCCGAGAGCGACGCCGCCGACGACGACGTGAAGGCTTCCGCGGAAGCGGAGACCGCGGAGGCTGCGGACGATCCTGCGCAGGAGGCTGATCCGCTCGCCGAGGAGAACTCGGTGGTGCTGCGTGCCAAGGGGCTGGATGACGGCCCCGCCGAGCGGCAGCTGCGGTACACCTCCGCAGAGGGCAGCGGTGTCCAGGACGCCTCGACGATGTCGCGGGCCCAGCGCCGCCATCACGCCCGTCACCATCAGGGCGGGGCCGCCGAGGGCGCGGCGCACGACACGGTGCAGGACAAGCCCGAAGGTGCGCCGCAGGGCGCCGGGCCGAACCGTGCGCAGCGGCGGAAGAAGCGCCGCAAGCGCTGAGTCAGCCGATCTCCAGCACGGTCACGCGCCAGCCGGTGTGGCGCAGCTCCCAGCGCATCGCGAGGAAGCGGACCCGGTCCGGCTCGCGCAGCACGCAGCTGGCCTCGACGGTCTGATCGTTGACGATGCAGCAGCGCACCCCGGTCACCATCAGCTGCCGGGGCGGTGCGTAGCCGGTGCTCGCCCGCAGACGCCGGGTCAGTGAGGCACGGCGCGCGAGATGCTGCGTGATCTCCGGGGTCACCCACCGTGACAGGGAGTTCTCCGGGCGCATGTCGCGGACGATCTCGACCGCGCGGCGGGCGACCGGAGCGATGAGCTGCTCGACGGTGCGAGGGTCCTCGGGAGCGTAGGACTCCGCGGGGGAGGTGACGGGCGCGGGCCGCTGATCGGTGGTGCTCATGGCAGATCCTCAGGGGTCAGTGATGCGGGCACGGTCAGTTCCATTCCGGGGTGCAGCTCGTCCGGGTCCTCTCCGATGAGGTCCTCGTTGGCCTCGTGGAGCAGCGGCCAGGCGGCGGCGATCGCGGCAGAGTCGGAAGGCGCAGGGCCCAGCAGGTCCTCGGAGATGCTCCACAGGCTGTCGCCGTGCCGCACGGTGACCGTGAGCGGCTCCTGCGGCGCCGGGTCATCGACTGCTCGAGGCTCCTCGGGCGCGACGGGCTCGGACTCGGTCCAGCCGAGGCCCGGCAGCGGCGCACCCTCGGCGCGACTGCTCGTGCCCTCGGGAGCTCCCGGGGCAGCGGCCTCCGGAGCCGGATCCGGGATGACGCGCTCTGCCGGCAGGTACTGGGCGCTGTGAGCCGGCGCGTGCTCCGAGAGCGGCGCGGGCTGCGGCGGCGCCTCGGAGGCCATCGACGGGGCGAGGACCAGAGCGGTGGCCGTCGTGGCGACAGCGGCGCCTGCCGTGACCCTCCGCGCCAGGTGCGGAGCGAGGACCTTCAGCGCGCCCAGCAGGGCGGCGCCGGTCCTGGTGGCCGGGCCGCTCAGCAGCACCGCAGCGGCCAGAGCCCAGATGAGCGTGAGGTAGAGGCAGAGCAGGAACCCCGTCGCGGCGACGCCGACCAGCACCCACGTGATCAGCGCCTGGGTCGGAGGGCTCGAGGACGCATCGATCCACAGCGTGATTGCCGCGGCCGGCAGGGCCGCAGCGCCCGCTGCGGCGAGCAGTGCCCGCAGCAGCACGGGGCCCGGGCCGGAAGCCGGCCGGAGCATTCTGACGTTCTCCATGGATCCCCCTTCACGCAGCAGCCCGGCGTGGGCCGACCCTGCCAACTATGGCGTTGGAGGGAGTTTGATGCTGTCTGCATCGATATGAAGCAACCTAACGCGTTGTGATGCAGGGCGCAATGAGTGCGCGAAAGTCTGTGGATCCAGACGGGATCGGGAGGGGAGGAGGCGGCGCCGTGCGTAGAGTGGGCCCATGCGATTCGACCGATTCTTCGACGACCTCGAGGGGCGGTTCGCGCATCATGAGCAGCAGGAGATGCGCGCGGTCTCGGAGGATCTCGCGCGCGCCGAGCGAGCTCAGCTCACCCTCGCTGACCGTCTGCGAGGCGCCGGTGACCAGCGCCTGACCATTCATCTCGGGGCAGGACTGCAGATCAGCGGCGTCGTCGACGAGGTCGGGGCCGACTGGGTGATGCTGCGGGACGGAGGTGCCGTGCGTCGCTCCCTGGTGCCTCGGGGCGCGATCGTGCTGGTGCACGGACTGCCCACCAGGGCGCGCACCCAGGAGGAGTCGCTGCGCTCACCGCTGGGCCTGGGGTCCGTGCTGCGCGAGATCGCGCGTGATCGGTCCGTGGTGCGGATCGAGACGACCGGAGGCGGGGT
>CAZHSL010000488.1:0-2444 GCA_964535185.1 uncultured Corynebacterium sp. | reverse complement strand
GGAGGATCCCGTCACGGCGAGGAACTCCCCCTCGGCGACCGCGAGGTCGATGCCGTGAAGGATCGTGGACCGGTCCGTTCGGCGGGCCACGCCCCTGGCCTCGATCAGCGGTAGAGAGGGGGCGGTGGTGCTCGGGGCGATGATCATGGCGGTCTCCTCCGAAGGGGTCATTCCGTGGTCAAGCTGCGCACGGCGGCGGTGCGGGGTCGACGACAGGCCCACAGCGTGGCGAGCGCGGCGACGGTGCCCAGGAGCAGCGGCATCGCAAGCCCGGTCACCAGCGGGTCGATGACGAGGTCGATGCGGCTGGTGCCCTGGAACAGATGCTCCATGCCCCCGAACATCCCCTCGATCAGGAGGTTGAACAGCCCCTGCCCGGCGGTGAGCGAGAGCGCCGCACCGATGCCCAGGCCGAGCAGCAGGCTCAGCAGCATGCGGGTGAGGTACGGGGCGCGCAGCGTGAGGGGCGAGGCGCCCAGCGCCCGCTGGACGGCGAGCGCGGCGGCATCGGTGGCCAGCCACAGCCGGGAGATCATCACCGCCAGCAGAGCGGCCAGGGCCGCCGCCGCGGACGAGGCCAGCGCCGCGGCAGTGCGGACCCTCTCCCCCAGCGGCCCCAGCAGCTGGGACCGCGTCGCCTCGGTCTGCACCACCCGGGCTCCGGGCAGCTGCACCGACAGGTCGTCGGCGACGGCAGCGACCTCGGTGCCGGGGGTCAGCACCGCCCCGAGCACGTACCCGCTCACCTGCTCGCCGTCCGCGGGCAGCATGCCTCTGGCCGTCCTGCCTCCGTTGGTGAGGTCCTGGTACGAGCCCACCACCTCGAGCGTGCTCCACTGCCCCCGGACCTGGATCGGCAGCTTCTCGCCCACGGAGACGCCGGCCTCCGACAGCGAGAGCAGCGACAGAGCGATCTCCCCCTCGCCGGCGGGCGCGCGCCCCTCGATGTAGGCGCCGGGCGTCGCGGAGCGGTCACCGCTGGAGACGGCGAGCACCAGCTGCTCGCCCCCGGCGGTCTCGATCAGATGCCGGGTGGTGACCAGGACGCTGTGCTCGGCGACGCGCGGGTCCTCGGCGAGCGTACGGTGCGCGCGCTCGAACCGGGCGGGGCTGCCCGTCCCGGTGTGCGGCAGGTCGATGCGCACGTCGGCCGCGCCGAGGCCGAAGTAGGCCGAGAACTGCGGGGAGGACAGCGTGGTCGCGATCGACGTGGGCACCATCACCAGCAGGGTGCACACGGCGAAGACCGTGACCAGCAGCGGTGCCGAGCTGCCGCGGCGCAGCAGGGACATGAGCCCCAGGCTGGTGCCGACGGGCAGCGGCGAGCGGTGCAGGCGCAGGCGGCCCGGCCGGACACCGCCGCCGGCGGCGTCGATGCCGCGCAGCACGTCCAGCGGACCGATGCGGTGCAGTCGGCGCAGCAGTCCGGCGACCATCGCGAGCACCCCGGTCACCAGCAGCAGCGCCGTCAGGGCCGGAACGATCACCTGTGAGGGCCCTCCGGTCTCGCCGAGGAAGCGGGTCAGGGGCGCGGAGAGCACCCGCTCGAGGACGACCCCGCCCACTGCGCCCACCGCTCCTGCGCCCCCGGCGAGCGTGCCGTGGACGAGCAGGTGCAGCGTACGCACGTCGCGGGTGGAGATTCCGAGCGCGATCAGCACCGCGATCTCCCGGCGGTCGCGTGCGAGGACCGTGCGCAGCGCCAGGCGCAGGGTCAGCATCCCGATCACCAGCACCATCGCGGCGGCCAGCAGCACCAGCGCCGCGACCAGCCCCTCGGCGAACACGGTGAACAGCATGAACGCCGAGCGGTCCACGGACGGGCCGGCCGCAGGCAGGTCCGCCTCCTGGTACGCGGAGCGCACGGCGGCGAGGTCCCGGGAGGGATCCAGGACCCAGAAGCTGATCAGGTGCTCCACGGTCCCGGTGTGCTCGGAGACCGCGGCGAGATCCTCGGCGCTCACCGCGAGCCGCTTGGAGCCGGCGATCGCCGGACCCATCGCGGAATCGCGCAGGAACCCTGCCACCTCGAGGTCCAGGCGGAAGCCGTCCGGGGCGGCGACGGTCACGACGGAGCCGACGGCGGCGGAGTCCTCGTACAGCAGCGGGAGCCAGACGGTGCCCCTTTCGACCTCCGCGACCGGGCGGTCCTGCAGATCCAGCAGCAGGTCGCGCTGACGGCTCGGGACCACCAGGGAGTTCTGCTGCACGCTGCTGCTCTGGTCGGCCCCGTCCAGGAGGAGCTGTGCTCCGTCGATCCCGAGCAGCGGCGTCACCTGGTGAGCGGTGATCTCCGGGTGGTCGGCGGCGAACTCGGCGATCGCGGCGACGTCGACGCTCCCGGTGTGCAGCTGGGCGAGATGCGGGGCGTCCGCGCGCTCGAGGAGGGCGCCGCCGCTGCCCGCAAGGCGGGTGATCAGGCCGGTGCCGGCGCCGGCGAGCAG
>CAZHSL010000487.1:0-2444 GCA_964535185.1 uncultured Corynebacterium sp. | reverse complement strand
GCTGCGATGCCTCTGCGCATCGTTGCGGCACGGGCCGGCGCCACCACCGGCGCGATCCAGTACTACTTCGGCGACAAGCGCGGCCTGCTCCTCGCCGTCATGCGCAAGCACGGGTTGCGAGTCGTCGCGCGTCTCCAGCTTCTGGAAACCGACACGCTACCGGCGCCACGGGTCCGCGTCCGGAAGATCCTGTTCGAGTTCCTGCCGCTGGACGAAGAACGGCGCCACGAGTGCATCGTTGCCGATGCCTTCGAGAGCCTCGCCGTCCAGGACCCGGCGATGGCCGATGCGTGGCGTGAGCAGTATGCGCTGCTGGCGAAGCTGATCGCCGACCAGCTGCCATATGACTCCGAGACTCGCGCCAGGCACCTCCTGGCCTTCACGGCCGGACTCCGCACCGACGTGCTGCTCGGTCTCGTGACGGCGGAGGACGCCATAGCATCGCTCGACTCCTTCATCGAACTTGCCGTCTCGCCCGGGACGGCCCAGCCCTAGTTGGGCGCCTGCCTGCGGCGCATGCGCTTCGGCAGCGTGAGCAGTTGCGGCAGCCGGGCCACGTCATCAGCGTCGGCAAGGCTCCCCGCCAGGCTGACGAGGGCGACCAGCCGGACCCTTCCGCCCGCCCGTGCCAGCGCCTCCATCTCGTGGTGCCCGTCGAGCAGGAAGTGGCTGAGCCCCCAGGGGGCGTAGGAGTCCGTCGACTCCGGCTCCGCCAGTAGGCAGACGCCCAGGGTGGACAGTGTCACCCCCGTCGGGGCGCGCCCTGCCGGATGAGGTCCACACAGTGCTGGATCCAAGGAGAGTCCAAGCGCGAACTGAAATCCCTCGGGGAGCAGGACCCGAACGTCGACGAGGAGATCGCGCTGCTCACGGAGGCATGCCCCGCCACAGCGATGTAGTCGCCTACGCGGGGACTTTATCTGAGTCTCGTCGCGATGTTGCCATCGAGCGGTACCTAGTCATACCAAGTACCAGTACTCATCGAGACAGAGTAGCCCGGAGGAGATCGTGGGCAACCAGATGACGGAGATGCTCAAGGGCACCCTCGAGGGCATCGTGCTCGCAATCCTGGCCGTGCGTCCGGCGTACGGCTACGAGATCACGGCGCACCTGCGCGAGCGCGGGTTCTCCGACATCGTCGAAGGCACCGTCTACGCACTGCTGGTCCGCATCGAGCAGCGGGGCTTCGTCGACGTCGAGAAGGTCCCTTCCGAGAAGGGCCCGCCGCGCAAGGTGTACTCGCTCAACGCCCGCGGGCACGAGCAGCTCGCAGAGTTCTGGAGCACATGGACGTTCCTCGCGGAGCGGATCGAACAGCTCCAAAGCACACAAGACGAAAGCGAGAAGTGAAATGGCCGCGAAGTGGATCGAGTTCCTCACCGGCTCGCTCGATGACAAGAAGGCGTACCGGCAGCACAAGGCCCGCATTGCGGCTCTGCCCGAGCCGTACAGAACGGCCGCGAACGCCTTCGAACGCTATCTCATGTACAACGGCGGCATCACCGATGGTGACCCCGGAGTGATGATGACGATGCTGAACGACTTCGCCGACCTCTGGGAGCGCGCCGCCGCCGACCAGACCCCAGTCGACGCGATCGTCGGCGACGACCCCGTCGAGTTCGCCGACACGTTCGCCGCCGCCTACTCGGGCAAACGCTGGATCGACAAGGAGCGCGCCCGCCTGACCGAGACCATCGCCGGACTCGATAAGAAGGAGAAGGAGGAACGATGACCACCGCGACGGCTGCCGCCATCCGCGTCCACGGACTCAAGAAGTCCTTCAACGACCTCGACGTGCTGCGCGGCGTCGACTTCGACGTGCCGCGCAGCACGATCTTCGCCCTCCTCGGCTCGAACGGCGCGGGCAAGACGACGGTCATCAGGATCCTGAGCACGTTGCTCAGCGCGGACGCCGGTACGGCTGGTGTCGGCGACTTCGATGTCGCGACGACACAGCCCCAGCGCGTGCGCGAGTCGATCAGCCTCACCGGGCAATTCGCAGCCGTCGACGAGGTGCTGACCGGTCGCGAGAACCTCGTGCTGGTCGCCCGGCTGCGCCACGTCAAGGATCCCGGAAGGGTCGCCGACGACCTCCTCGCCCGCTTTTCGCTGACGGATGCCGCGACCCGCCCGTCGTCTTCCTCGACGAGCCGACGACGGGGCTCGACCCGCAGGCGCGTCTGGAGGTGTGGGATGCCGTCACCGAGCTCGCCCGGGCCGGCACAACCGTACTCCTCACGACGCAGGACCTGGACGAGGCCGAGCATCTCGCCGACCGGATAGCGATCCTTCACGAGGGACGCATCATCGTCGACGGCACCCTGGCCGAGCTCAAGCAACTGCTTCCCCCGGCGAAGGTCGAGTACGTCGAGAAGCAGCCGAGCCTGGAAGACGTCTTCCTGGCCCTCACCAAGGAGGTGGGATAATGACCACGCAACCCCTCG
>CAZHSL010000486.1:0-2452 GCA_964535185.1 uncultured Corynebacterium sp. | reverse complement strand
GTCCGAGGTCCACACCGCGCCGGCCAGGCCGTACTCGGTGTCGTTGGCGATCGCGATCGCCTCCTGCTCGGTGGAGAAGGTCTCCACCGTGATCACCGGGCCGAAGCCCTCCTCGATCACGGCCGGGTTGTCCGCGGTGCACCGGTCCAGCACCGTCGGGGCGTAGAAGAAGCCCTGCTCGTGCTCGGGACCGCCCCAGTGGCCGCCCGTGCGCAACCGTGCCCCGGCCTCGATCCCGCGCCTGACGTAGTCGGTGACCTTGTCGCGGTGCTCCTTCGAGATCAGCGGGCCGGTCTCGGCCTGCGGATCCAGCGGGCCGCCCATCACGATGCCCTCGGCGCGGGCCACCAGGTCGTCCACGAACTGCTCGGCGATGCCCTCCTGCAGGATCAGGCGCGTGCCGGCGGAGCAGAGCAGCCCCGAGTCCATGAACGCGGCGTTCAGCGCATTGTCGAGCGCGGCCTCGTAGTCGGCGTCGGCGAAGATCACGTTGGGGTTCTTCCCGCCCAGCTCGAGCGCCACCTTCTTGATGCTCTGCGCGGCGGACTGCGCGATCGTGCGCCCGGTGACCAGGCCGCCGGTGAAGGAGACCAGGTCGATCTCGGGATGGGAGGACAGCGGCGCCCCCGCCACGGCGCCGGCGCCGAGCACGAGGTTCGCCACGCCCGCGGGCAGGCCGAGCTCGTCCATCACCTCGACGATCAGCATCGTGGTGTGCGGGGTGAGCTCGGCGGGCTTGATGACGAAGGAGTTGCCCGCCGCCAGGGCGGGGGCGATCTTCCACGCCGCCTGCAGCAGGGGGAAGTTCCAGGGCGTGATCATGCCGCACACGCCGATCGGCTCGTGCACCACGCGGGAGATGACGCTCTCGTCACCGGCATCGACCAGGCGGCCCGGGTTCTGCCCCGCGACCTTCCCGAAGTAGCGGAAGCAGGCGGTGATGTCGTCCATGTCGCCCTCGGCCTCGACCAGGCGCTTGCCGGTGTCGAAGGCCTCGGCGCGGGCGAACTCGTCCTTGCGCTCCTGCAGCCTGTCGGCGACCCGCAGCAGGAAGTCGCCGCGCTCGGCGGCGGGACGGTCCGCCCACACGCGGGACTCGAAGGCGCGGCGGGCCGCGAGGATCGCGCGCTCGACGTCCTCGGCGGTGGCCTCGGAGACCACGCCCACCTCGGACTGGTCCGCGGGGCAGATCACGGTGCGGGTCTCGCCCGAGGACGAGGGCACCCACTGCCCGTCGATGAACAGGGTGGCGACCGTGTCAGTCATTGCTCTCCTTCGTCGCGATCTCCTCGGAGACGCGGGCGGGGTCGGTGGGGTGGTCGTCGAGCGGATCGACGTGGTCGGTGTCGGTCCAGGTGTCAGGGGCCGTGACCGGCACCGTGCCGGTCGCGGTCCCGATGTCCTCGCTCATCGTCAGGTACATGATGTGCGCGTCGTAGGCGTCCAGGACGTCGGTGATGACCTGGTCCTCCGTGTACCCCATGATGTCGCGTCCGCGCGAGCCCAGCATCGAGAAGATCTCGATCCGGTAGTAGACGTCCCTCACGGTGGCGAGGTTGGCGGCGAAGCTGGGGACCGAGTAGGCGACGGGGTAGGCCTGGTACTTGAAGTCCTCGCCCTCGGGGAAGGTCACCACGAGGTCCACGAACGGCACCGAGCAGTCCGGGTGCTCGCCGCGATGGCAGGTGACGTCGGCACCGAGGGTGCGCAGCTCCGCGGCGACCTCCTCGATCGCGGGGGCGGCGACGGTCTCGACGAACGTCCGCGCCTGCTCCTCGTCGGCGTAGGTCATCCGGTGCGAGAGCCGCTCGCGCCAGGTGAGGCGGTCACCGCCCTCGCCCTCGCGGATCCGGCTGGTGAGGAGGCCGGGGAGGGCCGCCTGGCGGGAGACGAGGCCCATGTGCTCGGTGCGCAGCACCTTCCACAGGCTGAACATCACCAGGTAGATCAGGATCGACAGCGGCAGACCGACCATGACGGTCGCCGCCTGCAGGGTGTAGACCCCGTCGATGAACAGCATCACCAGCGTCAGCGCACCGGTGATCGTCGCCCAGACGATGCGCAGCCAGGGCGGGCCGTCGGAGTCCGTGGTGGTGGTCTTGGAGGTCATGTTCGCCATCACCAGCGAGCCGGAGTCCGCCGAGGTGACGTAGAAGAACAGTCCCGTCAGCAGCGCGACCGAGACGGTGAAGATCGCGCCCGGGTACTGCTCGAGCAGGTTGAAGAACCCGGATTCGGGCTGGTTGACGGCGAGGTCCAGGAACTGCTCGTCGTCGAAGAAGCTCAGGGCGGCGTTGCCGAAGATCGACACCCACAGCAGGATGAACGAGAACGGGATCAGCAGCACGCCCACGACGAACTGGCGCAGGGTGCGGCCGCGCGAGATGCGGGCCAGGAACAGGCTCACGAAGGGCGCCCAGGCGATCCACCAGGCCCCGAAGAACAGGGTCCA
>CAZHSL010000485.1:0-2455 GCA_964535185.1 uncultured Corynebacterium sp. | reverse complement strand
CCGATCGTGCTGGTGCTCGGGATGATCTTCGGCAGCATCAACGGCGCGACCAGCGGGGACGATGCGGCGGCGCCGGAGCCCGAGGACGTGGTGGCCGCGGCTCCGGCCGAGGACGTCGACGATTCCGCGGCGGAACCCGCGGAGGCGGAAGAGGCCGCCGACGAGGCTCCCGCGGAGGAGCCCGCGGAGGAGGAGCCCGCCGAGGTGGAGCCCGCCGTCGAGGAGGCTCCCGCGGCCGACGTCCCGGCGACGCAGCAGGCCCTGTCCGCGGCGGTGGATCAGGGGCGGACCGATGCCGAGTCCGCCGAGACGGATCTGCAGCGCGCCAACGTCCTCAACGTGCGCAGCGAGACTCTCTGCGAGACCGTGCCCGACGGCGCCGTGCAGGATTGGATCGGCACGGTCGAGACCGTGGACGCGAACGGCGAGGGCAAGGCCGTGGTGGTCATCTCGATCGAGGACGACATCGAGGTCGGCACCTGGAACAACGCCTTTTCCGACATCAGCGACAACACCCTCATCGAGCAGGGCGATCCGCTGTACGACGCCGCGCTCGAGCTCGCCCCCGGCGACACGGTCCGGTTCTCGGGGACCCTCAAGTCCGGCAGCGAGGCCAACGACGCCTGCTACTACACCTCGAACCTGACCGAGGTGATGTCGATCGAGTCCCCGGACTACATCATGAACTTCTCGGACCTGCAGAAGGTCGAGTGATCCACGAGTGACTCGTCGAGGACGGGCCGCGGCGTCACGTCGCGGCCCGTCCTCGCGCCGTGCGGCACCCGCGAGGAGGGAGTCGGCAGCGCCCGCTCACCGTCGGCCGGTGCTGCTGCGACTGATCCTCTCCCACACCACGCCGCCGCCGGCATCCCAGATCTCCCCGCCGTCACCGACGACCACCAGCAGCGACCGGGCACGGGACAGCCCCACGTACAGCAGCTGCGGGGCGCGCTCGGCGGAGCCGAAACCGTTCACGGCGAGCACCACCACGGGGCGCTCGAGGCCCTTGAAGTTCAGCACGTGCCCGTAGAACACATCGGTCGCGGCGAAGAACTCGTCCCAGTAGCCGTCGTAGCCGTAGAGCTCGATCTGCTCCTTCTGGACGGGGTGCCTGCTGCGCGTGGTCAGCAGGGCGATCTGGCCGGGTTCCCAGCCCTCGTCCATGAGCTCCTCGACGACGTCGTCGGCCGCCGAGGTCGCCTCCTGCGCGGTGCTCGCGACGTACCTCACCGGGGCTCCCTCGTCCATGCGCGGGGTCTGCTCCAGCGGGGTCAGCGGTGCGAAGGTCCGGGCGATGGCGCGGGTGCTGCGCAGGTTGTCGTCCAGCGGGAACGGGTTCAGGGTGATCGGGGCGCGGCCTTCCCGGTCGAACACCGTCTGGTGCTCATCGGTGAACACGAACAGCACGCCGTGCTCCGGATCGCGCAGGCAGGGCAGCAGGGCGTCCCACCAGATGTCCGCGAAGTCCTGCGCCTCGTCGACCACGATCGCGTCGAAGAGCTCCTCTCCGGCCTGGGCGCCCGCGAGCTCCTCGAGACGGCGCGGCAGGTGCTCCTCGTAGTAGCCGGCGGCGGGGCCGTCGAACTCCGCCTCGGTCTCCGCGCCCCATCGCACGGGCAGCTCGTGGAACAGCCCCACGTACGCGGGCTGGTCCTCCTCGGGCCAGGTCGAGGTGAGCAGCTGGAAGTGGCGGGCGAGACCGCGGGAGTAGCACAGCAGGGCGGTGCGGGCGCCCCGACGGGTGAGGTTCCGCGCCTTGATCAGCGCCAGGTGGGTCTTGCCGGAGCCGGCACCGCCGATGATCTGCGCCCGGTCCTGGAAGCGCAGCAGCGCCATCGCCCGCTCCTGCTCGCGGGTGAGGGCGTTGCCCTCGTCAGCGATCTCCCGCGCCAGCAGCTGGTGGTTCTCGATCGCACGGTGCGTACGGCGCAGCAGCCTGATCGCGTAGGCGCACTGCACCGCGTCCAGCGGCGCGTATCCGAGGTGCGACTGCGCGTCCAGGGCGTCCCTGATCCGGTTCGCGAGGCCCGGCAGATCGGTCGCGTCCAGTGTGAGGGCGCGGGGCGCCTCGGGCGGGTCCCAGGAGTCCGGGAGCTCGGTGTAGGGGAGGACCGCGAGGTGCGCCGCGCGGCCGATGGGGGTGGAGGAGGCGTTGTTGAGATACGAGATCAGGTGATGCTTCGCCGTCTGGGCCTGAGCGATCGGGGACTTCTTCAGCTCCCGTTCCCCTGAGCGGTCGGCCTGGTACCAGCGCCCCTCGCGGAGCGAGACCCGCCCGCCCTTGACCTCGATCACCGCCATGCCGCACCCCGGCCACAGCACCAGCAGGTCCGCTTCGACCTCTGCGCCGTCCTGGGTGACGCGCTGCCCGGCCAGCAGCGCGGCCCCCTCCGGCAGCTGTGCGCACAGGTGCTCCCACACCGTCCGCTCGGCCGCGGAGGCGAAGTCGGGGGCA
>CAZHSL010000484.1:0-2455 GCA_964535185.1 uncultured Corynebacterium sp. | reverse complement strand
GGCCGGGCCCGCCTCAGGAGTTCACGCGGATGACCTCTTGCTGGTACGGCGCGATGACCGTGCCGGAGATCCGCAGGTCCAGCACGAGGAAGGAGCGCTCCTCGGGCGCCTCCTCGCTCCAGCTGCGCAGCCGGTCGAGATCCGCGAGCGAGCGCACGACGACGCCCTCCGCCCCAGCCGCGGCGCCGAGGGCGGCGAAGTCCATCTCCGGGATCAGCATGGGGTCGCGCACCAGGCCCTTGAGCCCGTAGAGGTTGACCTCCGCACCGTAGGCGGCGTCGTTCCACACCACGGCGAGCCCGCGACCCCCGGCGGTGCGCACAGCCGATTCGAGGTCGGCCAGGGCCATCGCCCCGCCGCCGTCGCCGGTGGTCAGCACGACGGTCGAGGCCGGATTGGCGCGCGCCGCGCCGGGCACGCTGGGCCAGCCCAGCCCGATCGACTGGAAGGCGGTGCCGACCATGGCCATCCGATGGGGATCGGCGATCGGCCAGAACATGTTGGCCCAGGCGATGAAATGCCCGCCGTCGGAGACGACCACGCGGTCCTCGGGCAGCAGCTCCGCCAGACGGGCGGCGGCGGCGCGGGGATCCAGCCGGCCGTCCTCGGCGAGCTCGTCGCCGACGGCATGGGCGCGCAGCCGCGGGGCGTCCACGCGCTCCCGCCACGGGGCCCGGGGCCGATCCCGCTCGGCGAGCGCCTCGGTGACCGCTTCGACGCCCAGCCGGGCGTCGGCGCGTACGAAGCCGCCCACGCGGGCATGGGTCGCGGCGGGAGCGGTGTCGATCTGCCACACGGCGGTGTCCGGGTGGAACAGCTCGCCGAAGCGCATCGTGAACTGGTTGAGGTCGGCACCGACCACGAGGGCGACGTCCGCCTCCCGCACCGTGGCCATCGCGCCGGGGCCGCCGAAGCCGCCGGCGACGCCGAGGTCGTAGCGGTCCTGCGGGAAGATGCCCCGCCCCAGGGCAGTGGTGGCGGTGAGGGCCCCGGTCGCCTCCGCGAGCACGCCGAGGGCGGGGCCCGCCCCGGCCAGCCAGGCGCCCCGGCCCGCCAGCAGCAGCGGACGTTCGGCACCCGAGAGGTCCCTCGCGAGGCGCTGGATCGCGGCGCGGGTGAAGTCCGCGGTGGGGGCCAGCGGTGCGGGACGGCCGGGACCGGGGACGGTGGGGACCTCCCCGATGTCGAGCTGGGCGACGTCGTACGGGATCGCCAGCACCACCGGCACGCGGTAGGCCAGGGCGTGCTCGATCGCGGTGACGGTGGCGGCCGCGGCATCGATCCGGCCGACGGTGTAGGTGCGCGCCCCGACGGCGGCGCTCAGCGCGATCTGGTCCACGTCCCAGGGGCGCGGCCCGGAGGTCGGCTCGTCACCGACCACCAGCACCAGCGGGATCCGGGCCTGGGCGGCCTCGGCGAGAGCGGTGAGGGTGTTGGTGAAGCCGGCCCCGTAGGTGGTGGTCGCCGCGGCGATCCGGCCCGAGGTGCGGAAGTGCGCGTCGGCCGCGACGACGGCCCCGGCCTCGTGGCGGACGGCGGTGAAGGTCGCGTCCGTCTCGCGCAGGAGGGCGTCGAGGAAGTAGGCGTTGCCGTTGCCCATGACGCCGAACACCTCGTGGACGTGCTGGGCGAGGGTGCGGGCGACATGGGTGGAGACGATGGCCATGGGGATCCTTCCGAGAGATATGCGAACGCAGCGGTGCAGTCCGTATATGTCTCGCCCCAGGGCCGCCCGGGGGTTCGTGCCCCTTGTGAGAGCACCGGTCGCGGCCCCGTCGCGGGCCCGCCTGACGGAGCGAGGATAGCACCGTCGGCGAGCCCGCCCGCGGCTCAGGAGTAGTCGATCACCAGCGGTGCGTGGTCGGACCAACGGGTGTCGTAGCTGGGAGCGCGGTCCACCTGGGCGGAGCCCGCACGGGCGGCGAGCTCGGGCGTGGCCAGCTGGTAGTCGATCCGCCAGCCGGCGTCGTTGTCGAAGGCCTTGCCGCGCTGCGACCACCAGGTGTACGGGCCGGGGCCGTCGCCGTGGCGGGTGCGGTGGACGTCCACCCATCCCAGCTCCTGGATGAGCCGGTCCAGGTAGGCGCGCTCCTCGGGCAGGAAGCCGGCGGACTTCAGGTTGCCCTTCCAGTTCTTGATGTCCCACTCGGTGTGGGCGATGTTGATGTCCCCGGTGAGGACCACGTGCCGTCCGTCGGCCCGGAGCGCTTCGAGGTGCTCCATCATGACGTCGAGGAACTCGTACTTGTCGGTCATCGTCTGCGGCTTCTCGGTGTTGCCCGAGTGCATGTAGCAGGAGATGACCGTCATCGTGGTGCCGTCGCCGAGCGGGTCCTCGAGGTCCGCCTCGAGCCAGCGGCCGGTGTGCGCATCGGCCGTGAGGCCGGGCAGCCCGCGGCGCACGCCCTCGAGGTCGATCCGCTCCAGCGAGGTGCGGGCGGCGATCGCGACGCCG
>CAZHSL010000483.1:0-2464 GCA_964535185.1 uncultured Corynebacterium sp. | reverse complement strand
TGGTGTTCACGGGGATCGGCCGGTCGATGTGCCCGAACTGGATCTCGCTGCTCATCACCGCGGCGCGGACGTCGAGCGGGAACGCCAGCTTGAGCACCTTCTTGCGCTCGTGCCAGTCGACGTCGAGGTCGATGCCGAGCGCCTCGGCCCCGGGCTCCACCGTGTAGGTGACCGTGATGCGCGAACCGGTCCCGACCGAGGGCATCCCCTCGTGGGGCCGCTCGGCGGCGCCCTCCTCGCGGGTGCGGTAGGAGACGGCGATGCGGACCGTTCCGTCCTCGTCGCGCGTGACCTCGAGAGCGCCCTCGGCGTCCAGGTCGCGGTGGACGTGACGGTAGAACTCGTCGATGTCCCAGGAGTCCCAGGCGTTCGGCGCGTCGCGGTGCATCTGGAGCAGGGCGCCGGAGGCTCCCGGCGCGATGGCCTCGCGGCCCTCGGAGCCGGCGCGCAGCGAGGTGAGCAGGCCGTTCTCGTCGATCTCCACATGGAGGGCGGCGGTGGTCACGGTGATCGCGCCCCCGGTCTCCTGCACCGCGGGCGCCTCGCCGTGGCCGGCGGCGGCGGAGATCGCCAGCGGTGCCACTCCCCGGCGCGGCCGGGCCGCGGAGTTCGCGCTCACGGCCGTGCCCGAGTCGTCGCCGAGCGCCTCGAGGGCCGCGGCGACCAGCGCCTCGCCCCGCTCGGTGATGTGGTCGTAGGACTGCTCCGTCTCGCGGTGCACCCAGGCGATCGAGGAGCCCGGCAGGATGTCGTGGAACTGCAGCAGCAGCAGCTTGTCCCACAGGGTGTCGATCTCCTCGTAGGGGTACTCGAAGCCGTCGACCAGGCGGGCCGCGGTCGCGCTCCACAGCTCGACGTCGTGCATGAGCGCCTCGGTGCGGCGGTTGCCCTGCTTGCCGTGGATCTGCGAGGAGTAGGTGCCGCGGTGCAGCTCGAGGTAGAGCTCCCCGTTCCAGGTCGGGGCGTCGACGTACTCCTCGCGGGCGCGGGTGAAGAAGTCCTGCGAGGTGGACCACTCGACCTTGGGCGCACCGTCGAGGTCCGCGAAGCGCTCCTGCGAGGCGAGCATCTCGCGGGTGGGGCCGCCGCCGCCGTCGCCCCAGCCGGTCGGGGTGAGGCCGATGTGGCTGGCGCCCTTGTCCTTGAAGTTCTCCTCGAAGTACGCCAGCTCGGAGGCCGTGAGCTGGCCGTTGTACGCGTCGATCGGCGGGAAGTGCGTGAACTGGGTGGTGCCGTCGATCCCCTCCCACTGGAAGGTGTGGTGGGGGAAGGTCGAGTACTGGTTCCAGGACACCTTCTGGGTGAGGAAGGAGTCGTTGCCGGCGAGGGCGCAGATCTGCGGCAGCGCGGCGGAGTAGCCGAAGGAGTCGGGCAGCCAGGTCTCCTTGGTCTCGAAGCCGAACTCCTCGAGGAAGAACTTCTTGCCGTGGAGGAACTGGCGGGCCATCGCCTCGGAGCCGGGCATGTTCGTGTCCGACTCGACCCACATGCCACCCACGGGCACGAAGCGGCCGGCCGCGACGTGCTCGCTGATGCGGCGGAACAGCCCGGGGTACTCGTCGCGGATCCACTGGAACTGCTGGGCCGAGGAGCAGGAGAAGACCAGCTGCGGGTAGCGCTCGAGCAGCCAGCAGACGTTGGAGAACGTCCGGGCGCACTTGCGCTTGGTCTCCCGCACGGGCCACAGCCACGCGGAGTCGATGTGGGCGTGGCCGGTCGCGATGACGGTCAGCGCCGAGGCGTTCGCCGGGGCCTCGAGCACGCCGCGCAGCTCCTCGCGGGCGGCTCCGGCGGTGCCGTGGAAGTCGTCGGGGTCCGCGGCGTCGAGCGCCTCGCCGAGCGCGCGCAGGATGTCGAAGCGGCGGGCCGACTGCTCGGGCAGGGTGTGCATCAGGCCGTTGAGCGCGACCACGTCCTGCTCGAGCTCCCACACCGCCTTCGAGCGCCAGGCCAGGCGCAGCGTGGTGAGGTCGTAGATCGGGTCCTCGCCCGCGGTCGCCTTGTCGCCGAGCGCGGTGGGGGCGAAGGTCCAGTCGCCCGGGACGTTCGGGTTCGCGGCGCACTCGAGGTAGAGGTCGACCTCCTGGCCGGCCTCGAGCGTGAGGTACTGGTTGTAGGGGTTGATCGCCTTGACGGTCTCGCCCTCGGGGGTCCAGATCAGCGCCTCGGCCTGGAAGCCGGGCATGTTCGTGAAGGACAGGTCGAGCTGGAGCTCGATGTCACGGTCCTCGCCGGTGGTCCAGGAGACGGGCACCTGGCCGGTGACGTGCAGCCAGAGCGTGGACCAGGGGCGGCCCCAGCGGTCGCCGACGGAGACCGGGGTGTAGGTCTGGCGGCGGGCCTCCTCGAAGGGGACCGGCTCGTCCGGCACCTCCCAGGCCTCGATGGTCAGCGGCGCGGTGGCCAGGTGGCGGCGGGCGGGCAGCTGCTCGCGGAGGAACCGGCGGACCCGGTCCTCGCTGGT
>CAZHSL010000482.1:0-2473 GCA_964535185.1 uncultured Corynebacterium sp. | reverse complement strand
AGACACCGCGGCGCTGGGGCGAACCCTTGAGCGCGGGCGTCTTCGAGGAGGACGACCGGGCGTCCCTCCCCTTGCGCACCAACTGCTGGATAGTGGGCACAGCTTCTCTTCCTGTTCGGCCGCCGGCGCTGTTCGCACCGGAGGATCGACATCTTCGACCGCTGACGCGGTCGGCGACCCGACTCGCCGTCCCCATGGCCCGGGAACCTCGGCGGATCGACCCGCCCGTCAGGTGATGGCACCTGCCGGGCGTCCTGGAGGACCGTGATCGGTGCCCGCGGGGCGGGAGGCCGGGCATGGCCCCCGACTCGTATTCGGGCACGCCGCGAGGATCCGCTCCTCGCGGGGGACACCCCCCGCCGCCTCCGAGGAGGTGGGCGGGTCAGTCCCGGGTCACGACCAGAGGGCACTCCGGACGCAACGGCAGTCTACTGAGCGCCGATCGATCGGGTCAAAGCTTCCTCCGGACTCCGACGCAGATCACATGGCGGACACTCCCCCGCGCCGGACCGCACCTCCTGCCGGCGGCTGTCCCGGCCGGCGCCGCGCCGACCGCCGCGACGACTGCCGGGACGCGACGAGCGCGCCGCGGGGTCGCGGCGCGCTCGTGAGCGGAGGAAGGGCGGGACGGCCCGAGGGGAGGGACTCAGCGGATGCCGAGCTGCGAGGTGCAGGACGGCCAGGCGCCCCAGCCCTGAGCGGCCTGGACCTTCTTGGCGATGTCGATCTGCTGAGCGCGGGTGGCCTTGTCCGCGGTCGAGGCGTACTTGCCGCCGCCGAAGGCCGTCCAGGTCTGCGCGGAGAACTGCAGACCGCCGTAGTAGCCGTTGCCGGTGTTGATGGACCAGTTGCCGCCGGACTCGCACTGCGCGATGCGGTCCCACACGGAGCCCGACGGTGCGGTCGGTGCCGAGGCGCCGCTGTTGCCCGAGGACTCCGAGGAGCTGCGCTCGGAGCTGCGGTTGGACTTGCTGCCGGTGGAGCGCTTCTCGGGCTTCGAGGAGGAGCTCTTCTCCTCCTTGACGGGCTCGGGCTCGGGCTCGGGTGCCGGCGCGGGCTTCTCCTTGGTGCCCTTGGCGACGACCTCGGTCACCGGCTTCTCGGTGACCTTCTCGGAGACGAGCTCGGACTCGGTCACCTCGCCGTCCACCACGGTGTCGGTGTAGACCTTCTCGGTCGTGCCGGTCTTCCCCTTCGTGGTGGTCTTGGTGGTGCCCTCGTAGAGCGAGTCGTCCTCGACGGTCTTGGTCTCGAAGGGGATGGCCTCGGTCTCGGTGCGCTCCTTCTCGCGGACGCGCTTGACCGTGTGGGTCGCGCCGTCCTCGAGGAGGGTGTCGCGGGGGACGTCGGCGGTGTCGGTGTCCTTGATGTCGCCGAGCACCTTCTCCATCGCCTCGCCGACGGTCAGGGCGGTGACCTCGAAGGTGTCCTGGCCGTACTGGCCCACGAAGGTGACGGTCTTGCGGGTGACGACCTCGACGTCGCCCTCGGCCTCGGCGAGGGTCGTCTCGGGCGCCGGGGTGATGGCGGCGCCCTCGGCGTCGTACTCGGCGTCCTCGAGCGCATCGGCGACGGTGTCACCGGTGGTGAGCACCTCCTGCGGGCTGCCGTCCACGGTGATCGTGACGGGGGTGCGCTGGATGACCTGGATGTCCATGCCGTCGCTGACGACGGTGTCGAGGCCCGGCATCACCAGGTCGGTCTCCTTGACCTCGATGCCCTGGTCGGCGAGGAGGTCCGCGACGGTCGGCTGGGCGAAGGTCCGCACCGACGACTGCTCGCCGTACACGGTGATCTGGGCCTCGTTCGACATGGCGAAGGCGGTGCCTCCGCCGCCGATCGCGACGACGCAGACGGTCGCGGCGCCGATGATCCACGGGGTCTTCTTCACTGGTCCACCTGTTTCCTGCCGCGTGCGCGCGGCGTTAGCGTGTCGTTCCCTGAGCGTCGGACCCCGCGGGGCGGGGTCTGCAGCTCCGGCACGCGTGCGCCGTCTCGCGGGGCGCAGCAGGAGAGGTCGCGCGGGAACTGCCGGGAACCATGGTTTCCCGTACCGCGCGCCCGCGATAGGGGGTCCGCCAGACTTTGAGCAAGCGCCGGGGAGGGCTTTACCCTCTCGTGAACTTCGCGGTAGGCCAGGTCACGCCTCTCCACCTCTCCTCCACATCCGCCGCGAGCCACGCCACTCCCCCGCCACCCGTCGGCGGTCGGTGTCGGCGACGGGGTGCCGGCGGCACGGGGCGGCGATATCGCCACCCCTTGCGCCCAGGAGCCCGCCGACGGCGCGGCGGGAGCGGCGCTGCGCGACGCCGACGCGGCGGGGGCGAGCGCGGGAGACGGCCGCAGTCGGACCGGTGCGCGAACGCCGCGGGGCGGCCCCCCCGCGGTGGGAGCGCCCCGCGGCGTTGTGGGTCTGAGGGCGCTCAGCGCCCGCGCACCGCTGCTGTGCTCACCGGAGGGGCGGGCGGATCGG
>CAZHSL010000481.1:0-2481 GCA_964535185.1 uncultured Corynebacterium sp. | reverse complement strand
CGCGCTCCATCGCGTCGGCCTCGGCGGGTTTGACCCAGAGGTCGTACTTCGCCTTGACCGCGATCTGCCGCGCCACGTACTCGCAGCGGTAGTCCTTCTTCGGCGGCAGCCAGGTCGCGGCGTCGGCGGCGCCCTTCTGCCGGTTCAGGCTCGCCTCGACCGCCAGCAGGTTCAGCGGGTCGTTGGCGAACTCGCGGCGCGTGCCCTCGTCCCAGCTCGCGGCGCCGGTCTGCCAGGCGTCGGACAGCGCCACCACGTGGTCGATGTCGACGGTGCTGTCCGTGCGATCGAAGCTCACGGACTCGCCGCTGTACGGGGAGGCGAGCGTGCCCAGCAGCACCACGCACCCGCGCGTGCCGGACTTCAGGGTGATCTCCTCGAGGTCACGGCGCAGGATGTCGTTGCGGGTGTCGCAGCCGTTGCGGTCCAGGTCGTCGCGCCAGCCGAAGGAGTCGCGGTCGTAGCCCGTCTTCGGGGCGCGGCCCTTCTCCTCGAGCTCGGCCAGCATCGCCAGGGCGGTCCCGTCGGCCGCCTCGGCAGTGGCCGGTTCGGGGGCGGTCGGTGCCGGGGTGGCCGGCGCGGGCGTGGTCGGTGCGGGCGCGGACGATGGGGAGGAACCGTCCGGGGCCTCCGCGCTCGAGGATTCGTCGGCCGGCTCCGCGGTGGCCGGCTCGGTGGTCTCCTGCGCGGTCGGTGACTCGCTGGGTGCCTGTGGCGCGGAGTGGGCGCCGCCTGCGACCTCGGTGTTCTCCGTGCTGGTGGTCGGTGCGCAGGCGCTGAGCGGCGCCAGCAGCGTCAGGGCCGCGAGCAGCATCCCGAGCAGGGACGCGGCACGGCTCCGGGCCGACGGGCGGGCGGCCTCGATGAGGCCGGGGCCGTTGGGGAGGATCGGTCGCGCGGGCATGGCGGGGTCCTTCGTGCGTGGTGGGGAAGGCACTGGGACGCGCCGTCGCAGCGCCCCGGAGGGGCGCCCGCGCGCGGGGTGCCGTGCCGGCGACCACAGTAGGTCGCGGCACCGACGGTGGGGCGGGACCGACGGCCCGCCCCACCCTCAGCTCATCTGCCTCAGAGGCTCACGAGTGCGACCGCTGCGAAGGCCACCACGAGCGAGATCGTGACAGCCAGGGTGCTGCGCCAGGTGGGGACCTGGTCGCCGGCGTCCGCGGTGGCAGGGACCGCCGGGATCTGGCCGGTCTCGGCGGCGGCCTGCAGTTCGTGGCCGACGGTGACGTCATGACGCGAATCCATACGGGAGTCCCTCCTTCTCATCTGTGTGGGGAGCACATCGCACAGGCCTGACCGCGACCTGATCAGGCGCGGTGTCCTCACGCGCCTCATGTGTTCGTGACAAGAGTAGGGCCGCTGGTGACCCCGTGAAAAGGGTCGCAACACCGGGGTCAGCGGGATCACACGACGGCCCCTCGGACCGCTCCCTGCGGGGCTACGCTCGCAGACGACGCACGCCGTGCAGCGCTCCGCCCCGTCGGCCGACCGGACCGACGGTGCGGCGCCCGGAGAGGAGCCTCCATGACCACCCTGACCGCCCGCATGAACACCGCCCTGGACCAGTATTCGAGCTGGCAGGAGCCGCTGTTCGAGGACCTGCACCGCCATCCCGAGCTGTCGATGCAGGAGGAGCGCACCCGCGGGATCGTCGCCGAGCACCTGACGGAGTCCGGCTACGACATCCAGCACATCGGCGGCGGCGTGGTGGGCGTGCTGGAGAACGGCGAGGGGCCCGTCGTGCTGCTGCGCGCGGACATGGACGGCCTGCCCGTGAAGGAGGCCTCCGGCCTGCCCTACGCCTCCGTGCACACCCAGGCCGACGCCGTCGGTCAGGTGCAGTCCACGATGCACGCGTGCGGGCACGACTTCCACGTGGTCGCGGGCCTGGGCGCGGCGAAGCTGCCGGCCGCGCACCGCGAGGACTGGAACGGCACCTTCATCGACCTGTTCCAGCCCGGGAGGAGACCGCCGCCGGGGCCGCCGCGATGGTGGCCGACGGGCTCGTGGACAAGATCCCGACGCCGCAGGCGTGCCTGGGCCAGCACGTGCTGACCAGTCCGGTGACGGGGAAGGTCGCCGTCGCGCCCGGGCCGGTGCTGAGCTCCTCGGTGTCGATGCAGGTGCGGGTGCACGGCTCCGGCTCCCACGGCTCGATGCCGCACCTGGGCGTGGACCCGGTGGTGCTCGCCTCCGCGATCGTCACCCGGATCCAGACCCTGGCGGCCCGGGAGATCGCCCCGGACGACTTCGGCGTGGTCACGGTGGGCGCGCTGCATGCCGGGACCAGCACGAACATCATCCCGGACCGGGCGGAGCTGGCCCTGAACTTCCGCGCCTACAGCGAGGAGATCCTCGATCACCTGGTCGAGGGGGTGCAGCGGATCGTGCGCGCCGAGTGCGAGGCGGCCCGTTCCCCGCACGAGCCGGAGTTCGAGCTGTTCAACCATTACCCCGTCACCGACAACGACCCCCAGG
>CAZHSL010000480.1:0-2481 GCA_964535185.1 uncultured Corynebacterium sp. | reverse complement strand
GACAGCGCCTCGATCCGGTCGGCGACGTGGTTCAGCTCCATACCTGAACCCTAGAGGGTCGCGCCGTACGATCGGGCACTGTCCCGCCCATGTCCCGCAGCACCGTCGCCGCCCCAGGAGCCGTCCCGATGACCAGCCCTGTCACCTCCCGTCGGTCGATCTCCCCGGCGGAGCTCCCGGAGGCCTGGCACGGCGCCGCCACCTGGACCGCGGCGGGCGGCGGGCAGCAGCCGTGGAGGGTGCGGCCCGAGCACCTCGAGCGGATCATGAGCGCCGACGTCGACGAGCTGGCGCGGATCCCGAACGGTGTGCGGCTCGAGATCGACACCGACGCGCAGGCGCTCGAGATCGCGCTGACCGTGCACGAGGCCTACGCCGGGGCCGCACGATGCCTGGACCTGGTGGTGGACGGGGAGCTCGCAGCGACGCGGGAGGTGGCCGGCCGGGCGGAAGTCCGCCTCGAGCTGCCGGGCCGGCCCGCGCGGGTCGAGCTGTGGCTGCCGCATACCGCGCCGACGTTCCTGCACGACGTGGTGCTGCACGGGGCGAGCGAGCTCGCGGCGGCGGCGCCGCGCGGACCGCGCTGGACGGTCTACGGCAGCTCGATCACCCAGTGCAACGAGGCGGGCAGCCCCACCGGCACCTGGCCCGCGCTGGTGGCCGCGCACAACTCCTACGAGCTCACCGCCCTGGGGCTGTCCGGGCAATGCCACCTGGATCCCCCGATCGCCGAGACGATCGGCGCCTCACGGCCGGACCTGGTCACCCTGTGCCTGGGCGCGAACATCTACGGGGCCGGCACCTTCACCGAACGGAGCCTGCCGCCGACGGTGATCGGCTTCGTCGACCACGTGCGGCGCCTGACCGACGCCCCGATCGTGGTCATGAGCCCCACCACCGCCGGACCCCACCGCGAGCAGGAGCGCAACTGCGCGGGCCTGGACCAGCGCGAGATCCGCGCGCTGATCCACCGCGCCGTCGAGGTGGTGCAGCGGCACGACCCGTTGATCACCCTGATCGACGGGTCCGAGATCGTCACGGCCGAGGAGATGCATCTGCTCGGCGACCTGCTCCATCCCACGCCGGAGGGCTACCGGGTGATGGCCGAGCGGCTCGCCCCGCGCCTCGCCTCCGTGCTCGGCTGACCGAGCGGCGGAGCGGGCCGGAGGGCGAGCAGCAGGAGGAAGGGGCGGGGCGGATTCAGGCCGAGGCGTGGCGCGGCGTGACGATCTTGTCCGCGTAGCGGCGGCGGAAGCGCTCCACGCGGCCGGCGGTGTCGACCACCCTGGTGCGCCCGCTCCACAGCGGGTGCGAATCCGCGGAGACCTCGACGTCGATCACCGGGTACTCGTGGCCGTCCTCCCAGGTCACGGTGCGCTCGGAGGTGCGGGTGGAGTTGGTGAGGAAGGCGGTGCCGGCGCTGCGGTCGCGGAAGACCACGGGCCGGTAGGTGGGATGGATGTGCTTCTGCATGAGGGCCTCCTCGAATTGATGACTGAAAGCTCAACTACAGAGGTGTCGCAGATATTCCCGCCCGCCGACGCGGACCGCGGGTCCGTCAGGGCTGCGCCTCGTATGCGGCGAGGGCCTCACGCACGTCGGCCGCCGCCACCGCGCCGGCGTGCACGGGGAAGGACGCCGCCACATACCCGTCGGGCCGCACCAGGTAGAGCCGGTCGCTGCGCAACCGGCCCTGCGGGTCCGGCGGGAACGAGAACGGCCCCGCGATCCAGTCGGGGGCGTCGGCGGGGCGAGCGACCTCGATCCCGCAGCTGTGCAGCTGCCAGCTCAGCGACCGCAGCGCCTCGGCGTTCTCCGCAGTCGGCGGCAGGCGCAGGCCGACGGCGCGATCCCGCGCCCACCGCGGCGACGGCTCACCGCTCGCCACCGCGTGGTAGCGGATCCGGTACTGGCCGAGCAGACCGGCGAGGTACGGGCCCAGCCGGGAGGCGAGCAGGCGCGGCGCCAGGGACCCGAGCGCCGGGCGGGCCCGGCGGCGGGCGAACGCCGTCCACTGGCCGGGGCGGGCGATGACGCCGAAGGCCCGGTCCGTCGCACCGATCAGGGTGAGGGCCACCGGGCGCCGCTCGCGCTCGTAGCGGTCCAGCGCCGCGGGGGCGAGGCGCCCGGAGAGGACATCGGCCAGCAGGCATGCCAGGTGGTGGGCATCCTGCAGGCCGGTGTTCATGCCCTGCCCGCCCACCGGGGAGTGCACGTGCGCGGCGTCCCCGGCCAGCAGCACCCGACCGCACCGGAAGTGCGAGGCCACCCGGTGATGCACCCGGTAGGCGGAGAACCACTCCAGCCTCTCGTAGGTCAGTGCGAACTCCGCCGCCACGGCCGCCAGCGCCTCGTCCTGGTCGGGATGAGCGGTGCCGTGCAGCCAGATCAGCCGCACGTGCCCGCCCTGCCCCAGCGGGAAGGAGAGCGCGAAGCGCTGCTGCCCGAAGCGCACCACCAGGGAGTCGTCGGGGACGCCGG
>CAZHSL010000479.1:0-2489 GCA_964535185.1 uncultured Corynebacterium sp. | reverse complement strand
CCGCACACCCCCGTCAAGCCAGAACGACCCTTTTCCACGTGGCCTCGACCACACCCCGTTTTTCGTACGTCTGGGGAGGTCAGCCGGTGGCTACGCAGCAGTAGGCGTCGGCGCTCCCGGAGGCCCTGCGGCACCGCCGCCACGACGCTCTCGATCCGGCGTCGGGGCCAGCCGCCACAGGACCGTCGCCTCCTGCGAGCGTGCGGCATGGAGCAGGTCGCGAGGATCCGTGGCGCGGGGGTGGCGTGGCGCTGTCTCGAGCCGGCCGAGCACCTCGAGGCCGGCGCCTCCGATCATCCGCATCAGCTCCTCCCTGCTGCGCAGCTGCAGGTGCTCCGCGAGGTCGGAGAGGATCAGCCATCCCTCCCCTCCCGGGCGCAGATGGGAGGGCAACCCGTCGAGGAAGCCGCACAGCATGCTGGAGGCGTCGTCGTAGATGCCCAGCTCCAGGGCCGAGGTGGCGGCCCCGGGCAGCCAGGGCGGGTTGCAGACCACGAGATCAGCCCGCGAGGGTGGGAACAGGTCGGCCTCGAGCACGGTGACCGTCCCCTCGAGTCCGAGACGCCGGATGTTCTCCCGCGCGCAGGCCACGGCGCGGGGGTTGATGTCGGTGGCGAGCACGCGGGAGGCGCCGCGCCGGGCGAGCACGGCGGCCAGCACACCGGTGCCGGTGCCCAGGTCGATCACCTCCGCTCCCCCGGGAACGGGCGGCATCGGGGCCTCGGCGACGAGGTCCACGTACTCCGAGCGCACCGGGGAAAACACCCCGTAGCGCGCGTGGATGCGGGCGTCGAGCACCGGGATCGGGACTCCCTTCAGCTGCCACTGATGGGCGCTGAGCACGCCGAGCAGCTCCGGGAGCGAGACGAGCCTCGGCTCTTCGCTCTCCCCGTACGCCGCGCGGCAGGCTTCGGCGACGTCCGGCGCGCGGCGCAGGTCGAGGCGGTGTCCTGGCTCGAGCAGCACCACCACTCCGCCGAGCAGCCGGGCCCTTTCGGCCCGCTGCGCGCGGTGCGCGCGGAACAGCTGTGCGATCTCGCGGTGCCGCGGCGCTCTGCGTCGATCGATCCGTCGGCCGACGGCGGTGAGCAGCTGCCGGGCTCCGGGGTAGTCGCCTCGCCACAGCAGCGCGGTGCCGTCGCGCAGGCGGCGCAGCGCGCTGTCGGCGGTCAGGGTGTCGTCGGCGATCTCCAGCCGTGCCGGCGGCGGGGCGCCGTTCTCGGGCTGCCAGCGTGCAGTGCGCTCGGTGCCGTGCTCGGTCCAGCTGATCATCGACATCCGGCGCTCTCCAGACCTCTTCCCTGCGAGGGCCGGGCACCGCGACCGCGTCGGGCCCGGGATCTCCTCGCGACGAGGACCTCTCGTCGGGAGGGCCCAGTATCCCAGGCGTCCCGTCGGCCGGGAGCTCAGTGTTCGCGGGGCGTGAGGGTCGGGGGCGTCGCCTCGGTCTCGAGATGGCGGGCCATGGCGAGCAGGAAGTCGATCACCGCGCGCCGGGCGGAAGCCGGGACCTCCCGGGCGATCTCGAGCATCTGCTCGTGCATGCCGCTCAGCCGCTCCTGGACCTGCGAGTGCGCATGATCCGTGGCCACCACGATCCGGTAGCGCCAGTCACGGGGGTGCGGTGCCCGCTCGAGGTGCCCGGACGCTGCGAGTCGGTCCAGCAGCTTCGAGGTCGAGGCGCCGGAGATCTCCAGCTCCTGGGCGAGCCGCAGCGGGGTCACCGGATCGTCCGCCGGTTCGTGGGCGATGACGCAGCGCGGCGCTGCGAGGTCCGTGGTGTTCATGTCCATGCCGGCGCGACCCCTTCTTCCGCCTGCTGGGCACCTCTGCCGCCGAGCAGCTGGACCTGCGGGGTCTGGACCCCGGCTACCGGGTCTTCTTCGAGGAGCACGACGGGCCCGTGGACATCCGCACCTCCGCGGCTCGGAACGCGACGTGCTTCGAGGCGATCGAGCCCGGCGCCGGGCGGCGCCGACCACGGGCAGTCGGCACCCAGGTGCAGGAGGCCGACCGCACCGTGCACGGCCTGGTGGCCGACGTGGTCGTCGCGACCGCGGACCTGCACCACGTGGAGACCACGATGCTGCCGCCGGCGCGGCAGACCTACCCGCAGCGCTGGTGGGAGCGGGCGACCTCCGGGGCGGGCGCGGTCGGCATTGCTCTCCCAGCTGAGCTCCTATGGTGTGTCAGCCCTGCTCCCACGGCTGAGCTCCTCTCGCTCGCACGCTCGCAACACGTCGCTCAGCCAAGCATCACCCCGGCGATGGTGGCGCTCATGAGGTTCGCGAGGGTGCCGGCGAGGATCGCCTTCAGCCCGAGCTGCGCGATCTCCGAGCGCCTGCTGGGGGCGAGGCCCCCGAGCCCGCCGAGCAGGATGCCCAGCGAGCTCAGGTTCGCGAACCCGGTCAGCGCGAAGCTGGTGATCGCAGCCGCCTTGGGGCTGAAGGTCTCGATCTGGGGCCCGAAGCCCGCGAAGGCCACGAACT
>CAZHSL010000478.1:0-2491 GCA_964535185.1 uncultured Corynebacterium sp. | reverse complement strand
ACGCGCATGAACATCGCGACCATCGCGGCGCCGAAGCCGAAGCCCTCGAGGACCACGGCGGCGTCGCCCCGGAAGACCAGCACCACGATCCCGGCCCCGAGCAGGCCGAAGCCGATCGTCGCCATGCCCACGCAGGCTCCGGTGCGCACCGCGATCAGCATCGCCGGATCACGGCCCGTCTCGTGCGCGGCGGCCGCGACGCGGACGTTCGCGCGCACCGCCAGCCACATCCCGAGGTAGCCGATGAGGCCGGAGAACGCGGCGCCGGCCAGGAACGCGACCGAGCGCGCCCCGCGCAGCAGCATCCCCTCGGCGCCGGAGGCACCATGGGTGGGCAGCAGCAGGAGCAGCACGAAGGCGATCGCAGCGAACACGCCCAGGGTGCGCAGCTGCCGGCGCAGATATGCGGCGGCCCCCTCCTGGACGGCGCCGGCGACCTCGTTCATGGCGTCGGTGCCGGTCCCGGCGCGCAGCACCTCGCTGCGGAACCTCAGCGCCATCGCGACGGCGATCAGGGAGATCACCACGATCACTGCGACGGTGGTCAGGCTCGCCGCGGAGAGGGTGATGGATTCCGGTGTCATGAGGTCCTCCGCACGTCGTCGTGGGTATGGGGTCCTTCATCCCGGTGTGCTCTCCCATGAGCGCGCCGGTCCTGGTGCGGGCACCCTAGCCGGAAATCGTGCTCAGGAATACCCTTCGCGCCCGCCGCGGCTCTCCGCTCCGGAGCGCGCGGCGCGCCGAGGGCACCTCGCGGTCACCGGGCCCACGCCCTGCGGTGGGAGCCTCACCGCAGCGCCTGGCAGGTCCAGCCCTCCGGGAGGGTGCCCTCCTCGAGCAGCTCGCGGATCAGGGACTGCTCGTGCTCGGCGAGGTCCGCATCCATGTGGGGGTAGATGATCGGCTCCTCCTTGCGGTTGTGCTCCTCCAGCAGCGCGAGCAGCTCGGCGCAGGCCTCCTCGAGGCCGTCCACGGGCGAGGAGTCGTCCTCGAGGTGGGCGGCCAGGGCGTCCATGCGCCTCCACAGCTCGCCGTGCTCGCGGCGCATCACCATCAGCGGCATCATCAGCGGGCCGGGAGGGAGGTGAGGGAAGACCACCTCCTCCTCGAGGTAGATGTGCCGGCGCAGCGCCTCCATCGCCCGCAGCAGCGGTCGGGCGCGCCGGGCCGGGCCGCCGCCGCGGTCGGGATCAGCGAGGTACTCCTCGATACCCGCGTCGATCTGGTGGTGCTCCTGGGTGAAGGCGCCTGCGAGGGAGGGCTCGGGCTCCTCGCGAAGGTCACGGTCCGTGGTGGTCATGGCTCCCCTCCCGGTGGTCGCGCCGTCGGCCGGTGACGTCGAGGCGGACGACGCCCGGGACGCCTCGATCATCCCACCGTCGGGCCCCTCCGCCACAGCGTCTCGGGCCACCGGGGTCTCGCAGGGCCGGGTCGGTCAGGCGGCGACCGGTGCCTCGTCGCGGTCGCTCGGGGTCCGGCCGCGGCGGAGGATCTGGATCACGGCCACGGCGACGGCCAGGCCGATGCCCACCACCGAGACGGCTATCGAGGGGTAGACCATCATCACGCCGCCGATGATCAGCACGGCCTTCTCGAGCCGCGCCGACGGCATGAAGAAGTATCCGGCCAGGCCCGCGGCGATCGCGACCATGCCCAGGATGACCGTCACCAGCGCCGGGATCAGCTCGGAGACCGACCCTTCGAGCAGCAGGGACGGTTCGAGGACGAACACGAACGGGACGAGGAAGCCTGCGATCGCCAGTCGCAGCGCGGTCACGCCGGTCTTGAGCGGATTCGAGCCCGCGATGCCGGAGCCGGCGTAGGCGGCCAGGCAGACCGGCGGGGTGACGTCCGCGAGGATCCCGAAGAAGAACACGAACATGTGCGCGGCGATCATCGGCACGTCGAAGTTGTTGACCAGGATCGGCGCGGCGACGGTGGCGGTGACCACGTAGTTGGCGGTGGTCGGCAGGCCCATCCCGAGGATCAGGCAGACGATCATCGTCATCAGCAGCACCAGCAGGAAGTTGCCCTGGGCGATGTCGATGACGGCGTTGCCGAGCCGGCCGCCCAGGCCGGTGCCGGTGACGGTGCCGGCCACGATGCCCGCGGTCGCACAGGCGGCGATCACCGGCAGCGCGGTGCGGGCGGCGGCCTCGAGGGTCTTCACGATGCCCGTCAGCGAGAGACGGGTGGACCTGCGCAGGAAGCTCAGCGCGAAGGCCACGGCCACGCCCCACAGCGCGGCGCGCGCCGGCGAGAAGCCGGAGAGCATCATGAACACGATGATCACCAGCGGTGCCAGCAGGTCCAGCCGCGCCAGGATGGACTTCCATCCGGGCAGCTCGGAGGCCGGCATGCCCTGGATCCGCATGCGCTTGGCCTCGAAGTGCACCGAGGTGAACACACCCAGGAAGTAGAGCGCCGCCGGGATGATCGCGATGACGATGATCTCGTTGTAGGGGATGCCGGTGTACTCGGCCATGATGAA
>CAZHSL010000477.1:0-2497 GCA_964535185.1 uncultured Corynebacterium sp. | reverse complement strand
CACCGCGCAGTCCTGGACCTTCGAACCGGTCGACGAGGACACCTTCGACGCGATCCCGCTGGCCCGCGCGGCCCACCGCGAGGGAGGCGGGGCGATGGCCGTCTACAACGCCGCCAACGAGGAGGCCGTGGACGCCTTCTTCGCCGGCGACCTCGGGTTCCTGGGCATCACCGGTCTGATCCGTGCCGTGCTCGAGCACCCCGATCGCCCGCGCGCGCTCCCGGCCGACGGGGTCGGGCCCCTGCTGGCCGTCGAGGACTGGGCCCGGCGCACCGCCCGGCAGCTGATCCCCTCCGCGGCGGGCTGATCCGTGCTGCTGTTCGTGGTCGGGATCCTCGTGATCGCCGTGGGCCTGACCGTCTCCATCGCCCTGCACGAGGTGGGGCACCTGGTGCCCGCGAAGCTGTTCGGCGTGAGGGTGACCCAGTACATGGTCGGGTTCGGCCCCACGGTCGTCTCCCGGACCCGCGGCGAGACCGAGTACGGCATCAAGGCGATCCCGCTGGGCGGGTACATCCGGATGATCGGCATGTACCCGCCGCACGAGGGCGAGCCGCCGGGCACGATCCGCGAGGACTCCACCGGTCTGCTGCAGCAGGTCACGGAGCTCTCCGAGGAGGCGAAGCAGTACGAGTCCTCCCTGTACGGGCCCGAGGACGCCCACCGCACCTTCGTCGCCCTGTCGGTGCCGAAGAAGCTCGTGGTGATGCTCGGCGGGCCGCTGATGAACCTGCTCATCTCCGTGGTGCTGATGGTGGTGCTGGTCAGCGGCATCGGACTGCCCGCCGTGACGCCGACGGTGCAGGCGGTCTCCGAATGCGTCGTTCCCGCGGATGCCCCCGCCGACGTCAGCTGCGAAGGGCGACCTCCTGCCCCGGCCCTCGCCGCGGGCATCCGGCCCGGGGACACCCTGCGGGTGATCGACGGCCACCGGATCCGCAGCTGGCAGGACGTGACCACCGCGGTGCGGGCCGCCGAGGACCGCACCGTCGAGATCGTCGTCGAGCGCGACGGGGAGAGGCTCACCCTGAGCGCCACCATGGTCGTCGAGGCCCGCCCGGTGCTCGACGAGAACGGTGCCGCGGTGCGCGACGCCCAGGGGGACCTGGTCACCGAGCAGGTCGGCTTCCTCGGCGTCGCCGGCACCCCGGACCTCGTGCCGCAGTCCCCGGCGGTGGTGCCCGAGATGGCCTGGTCGGCCTTCAGCCGCACCGGGACGCTGGTGCTCACCCTCCCGGCGCGGCTGTGGGAGGTGGGGCAGGCGGCCTTCGGCAGCGCCGAGCGCGACCCGAACGGCCCGCTCGGCGTGGTGGGCGTCTCGCGCCTGGCCGGCGAGGTCGCCGCCGCCGATCAGCCCGGCTTCGAGCTGCGCGAGAAGGTGGGCACGATGCTCTCGATGCTCGCCTCGCTGAACATGGCGCTGTTCGTGTTCAACCTGCTGCCGCTGCTGCCGCTGGACGGCGGGCACGTCGCCGGGGCGCTGTACGAGGGGGTGCGGCGGCTCCTCGCCCGGCTCCGAGGCAGGCCGGATCCGGGGCCGGTGGACATGTCCCGGATGCTGCCGCTGACCAACGCGGTGGCGCTGGTGTTCATCGCGATGACCCTGCTGCTGCTGTACGCGGACATCGTCGAGCCCATCACCCTGTTCCCCTGAGCGGGCGTGGCGCGTGCCACCGGGGTCGTGCAGGAGCGGTGGAGGTGTCTCACCTCGCCTCGCCACGCCCGGGCCGCGCGTCCATAATGGAGAGGTGACTTCTGTGAGCCTCGGTATCCCGTCCGTCAAGCAGCCGCCGCCGGTGCTCGCCCCCCGGCGGAAGACCCGCAAGGTCAAGCTCGGCGACATCCACGTGGGCGGCGACGCGCCGATCACGGTGCAGTCGATGACCACCACCCCCACGCACGACATCAACGCGACCCTGCAGCAGATCGCCGAGCTGACCGCTGCGGGCTGCGACATCGTGCGCGTGGCCTGCCCGCGCCAGGAGGACGCCGACGCGCTGCCCGCGATCGCCGCGAAGTCCCCGATCCCGGTGATCGCCGACATCCACTTCCAGCCCAAGTACGTCTTCGCCGCGATCGAGGCCGGCTGCGCCGGGGTGCGCGTGAACCCCGGCAACATCCGTCGCTTCGATGACCAGGTCAAGGACATCGCCAAGGCCGCGAACGACCACGGCACCGCCCTGCGCATCGGCGTGAACGCCGGCAGCATCGACAAGCGCATGATGACCGGCGACCGGGTCACGCCCGAGGCGCTCGTCGCCTCCGCGAAGTGGGAGGCCTCCCTGTTCGAGGAGCACGGCTTCCACGACTTCGGCATCTCGGTCAAGCACAACGACCCGATCATCATGGTCGAGGCCTACCGCCAGCTCTCCGAGGCGGGGGACTGGCCGCTGCACCTCGGCGTCACCGAGGCCGGCCCCGCCTTCCAGGGCACGATCAAGTCCTCGATCGCCTTCGGCATCCTGCTGGGCGAGGGGATCGGCGACACCATCCGCGT
>CAZHSL010000476.1:0-2497 GCA_964535185.1 uncultured Corynebacterium sp. | reverse complement strand
TCGGCGCGGTGCAGCCCTCGACGTAGTGCACGTAGGAGCCCTCGTCGGCGATGATCAGGGTGCGCTCGAACTGGCCCATGTTCTCGGTGTTGATCCGGAAGTAGGCCTGCAGCGGGATCTCCACGTGCACGCCCTTGGGGACGTAGACGAAGGAGCCGCCGGACCACACCGCGGTGTTCAGCGCGGAGAACTTGTTGTCACCCGAGGGGATGACGGTGCCGAAGTACTCCTTGAACAGCTCCGGGTGCTCCTTGAGCGCGGTGTCGGTGTCCAGGAAGACGACGCCCTGCTCCTCGAGGTCCTCGCGGATCTGGTGGTAGACGACCTCCGACTCGTACTGGGCGGCGACGCCCGCGACGAGCCGCTGCTTCTCCGCCTCGGGGATCCCCAGGCGGTCGTAGGTCTCCTTGATGTCCTCGGGCAGGTCGTTCCAGTCGGTGACCTGCTTCTCCGTGGAGCGGACGAAGTACTTGATGTCGTCGAAGGCGATGCCCGACAGATCCGGCCCCCAGGTGGGCAGCGGCTTCTTGTCGAAGAGCTTGAGCGCCTTCAGGCGGCGCTCGAGCATCCACTCGGGCTCGTCCTTGCGGGCCGAGATGTCGCGCACGACGTCCTCGGACAGACCGCGGCGCGCACTGGCCCCGGCCGAGTCCTCGTCGTGCCATCCGAAAGCGTAGTTGCCGATCGAATCGATGATCTCGTCCTGTGTGAGCTTCTCTGGTGCGCTCGTCATGGTGTCCTTCCCTCGGTGAGCGGAATGTGTGTCGTGCAGACATGGGCGCCCTGCGCCAGGGTGGCGAGGCGTTGGACGGGTGCGCCGATGATGCGGGAGATGGCTCGGGTCTCGGCCTCGCACAGCTCGGGATGATCTGCGGCGACGTCGAGGACGGGGCAGTGCCCGTGGCACAGCTGGGCCGTCACGAGCGTACGCGTCCCACCGCCCGGCTGTGCACCCGCGGCGGGCAGCGGCACGTGCAGGGGGCGCGCCGTGGTGGCGTAGCCCCGTTCGGTGAGCAGCTCGGAGAGCAGCTCCAGCTTGCGCACGGGGGTCACCTCCTCCCCCTCCGCCTCGCGCTCGGCGACGCGCTCGGCGATGGTGCTCTCCCAGTCGGCGACGCGGCGCTCCGCCAGGGCGGTGACGGCCTCCTCGCCGCCGAGGCGGGCGAGCTCGTCGACCGCCATCACGGCCAGCGCGTCGTACCCGCCGGGCAGGTCCTCGTGCGCGGATTGCGAGAGCACGAAGGACTTGCTGGGACGGCCGCGGCCCCGGGGGGTGGCGGGCATCTCGTACTCGGCGATGACGCCGTCGGCCTCGAGGACCGCGAGATGTCTCCGCACCGCGGCGCTGGTGAGGTCGAAGCGCTCGGCCAGCTGCCGGGCCGTGATCGGGCCGTGGGTGGAGATGTCCTGCACGAGACGGTCGCGCGTGGTCTGCGCGACGCCCGGCGCGGGTTCCGATGTGGTCACAGTGGCCTCCTCCCGCCCATCGACAGATCCATTTTACAACAGAAGGCTTGCCAAATACCCGCCGAGCGGTGTGCGCCACAGCACCAAGGGTCCCCTAACCTGCGGCTTCATCCGGCTCGAGACGGGTTGCGACGCCGCTCTTCCATGTATTGCCAGTTTCAACTACTGTGGGCGGCACCCCGCTCAGCGAGCGCCGCCGACCCGAAGGGACCCGCGTGATGACCACCCAGGAGAACTCCACCCATGGCACGTACGTGGTGAAGGGAGAGTCCTTCGACCGCGACATGAACTACATCGACGACCGCATCACCCGCGACGGCCGGGACGGCTGGCCCGTCGAGGCGGGCCGCTACCGGCTGATCGCGGCGCGCGCCTGCCCCTGGGCGAACCGCACCCTGATCTCCCGTCGGCTGCTCGGGCTCGAGGAGGTCCTCTCGGTCGGCATGCCCGGCCCCACCCACGACAAGCGGTCCTGGACCTTCGACCTCGACGAGGGCGGCGTGGATCCGGTGCTCGGGTACGAGCGTCTCCAGCAGGCCTACTTCGCCCGCTTCCCCGACTACCCGCGCGGCATCACCGTCCCCGCGGTCGTCGACGTGCCCAGCCGCGCCGTCGTCACGAACGATTTCCAGCAGATCACCCTCGACTTCGCGACCGAGTGGACCGCGCACCATCGCGAGGGGGCGCCGGACCTGTACCCCGTCGCGCAGCGCGAGGAGATCGACGCGCTGAACAGGTGGATGCTCCATCACGTCAACAACGGCGTGTACAAGACCGGCTTCGCCGGCTCCCAGGAGGTGTACGAGAAGGAGTACCGCGCCCTGTGGGCGGCGCTCGACGAGCTCGAGGAGCGGCTGGGCCGCAGCCGCTACCTGATGGGCCCCTCGCTCACCGAGGCAGACGTGCGCCTGTTCCCGACGCTGATCCGCTTCGATCCCGTCTACCACGGCCATTTCAAGGCGAACCGGCAGACCCTGGCGAGCATGCCGAACCTGTGGAACTACACCAAGGACCTGTTCACCACGCCCGG
>CAZHSL010000475.1:0-2503 GCA_964535185.1 uncultured Corynebacterium sp. | reverse complement strand
CAGGTGACCCGGCATACCCTGATCCCATGCCCGCCCTCCTCGCCCTCGACCTCGGCACGACCTCCGCGAAGGCGGCGCTGATCGATCTCGAGGGGCGCACCCTCGCGACAGCGGACGCGGAGCACCCCAGCCGCCACACCCCGGACGGCGGCAGCGAGCAGGAACCCGCCACCTGGGTGCGCGCCGCGCGCACCGCTGTCGGCCGCGTCCTCCCGCACACCGCGGGCATCGCCGCGCTGTGCCTCACCGGCCAGATGCAGGACCTCGTCCTCGAGGGCGAGCGCGGTGCGATCCGCCCCGCCGTGCTCTACTCCGACCTGCGCGCGAGCGCCGAGACCGAGCAGATCCGCGCCGCGCTCGCAGCCGACGGCCAGGACTGGGACGGCCTCACCGGGAACCTGCAGGACGCAAGCAGCTGCGCGGCGATGTTCCGCCGCCTGGCCCGCACCGAGCCCGGAGCCACCGCTGCGGCGCGAGGGATCACCTTCGGTCCCGCCGGTCACCTCGCCCACGCCCTCGGGACGAGGCTGCGCTGCGACCTCACCACCGCCGCAGCCACCGGCCTGCTCGATGCCCGCACCCGCGACTGGTCACCCGATGTCGCGCACGCCGCCGGCATCGACCTGGCGCTCCTGCCCCGGCTCACCTCGCAGCTCGGCGAGATCGTCGGCCGCACCGACGGCGACGCCCGCGACCTGCTCGGCCTGCCCGCCGGGATCCCGATCGTGCTCGCCCCGGGGGATGCTGCGGCCGCCGCCCTCGGCATCACCGGGCCTGCCCCGGGCCAGGACCACGCCTCGCTCGGCACCAGCGGCTGGATCGCCGCCATCCGACCCGCCCAGCAGCACACCTCGATCGACGGCGCCTCGCACCGCCTCGCCCTCGCCGGTGGCGCCGAGCTGCGCATCTCCGCGATCCTCGCCGCCGGCGCCGCCGCCGCCTGGGCACGCGAGGCCTACCTCGGCGGCACGGATGCCGAGAGTGCCGACCGTCTCCTCGAGAACCGCGAGCACGAGCGCGGTCGCGGCCCGTCGGGCCTGCTGGTCCTGCCCTCCCTCGGTGGGGAGCGATTCCCGGTCCGTGACGAGCGCCTGCGCGGCGCCGTGCTCGGCATCGACACCTCCACCACCCCGGCAGATCTCTACGCCGGCACCCTCGAAGGCATCGCGTTCGCCCTCTCCCACGCGCTCGACTGCGCTGATGCGGGCCGGGTGCTGCCCGTGGTCGGCGGGGGAGCGGCCTCCGCCCCGTGGCGACGGATCCTCGCCGATGTCACCGGCCGCCCGGTGGCGGGAACCGACGGGACCGACGCGACCCTGCTCGGCGCCGCCATTGCCGGAGCAGAGGCGCTGGGCCTGGACCACCGCCTCATCCCGCTCGCCGCACAGGGTGGGCAGATCACCGAACCGGACCCGTCGGCCGGCGCGGCCTTCGCCGCGCTGCGCCCGAGGCACCGCAGGCTCTACGACGCGGCAGCCGAGCTGGCCGCCTGACCGTGCCCCGTCAGTCGCCGAGCAGTGCTCGGTGAGCGGGGCGAGGCTCGCCGCCCTGGCATTCGATCCCCACGCAGCCTCCGTACCCGGCGCGGCGCAGCTCCCGGACCCACTCGGTCAGGGGAAGCGCGCCGGTCCCCGGCCAGCCCCGACCGGGCGCGTCGGCGATCTGGACGTGCCCGATCAGGTCGATCGGGGCAGGCGCCGTGGTCAGCACCGGGTCCTCGTTCACCGCGGCGTGGAAAAGGTCATGGAGGATGGCGACGTTGCCCGCCCCCTCGCGGCGGGCGGCGCGGACGAGGGCCTGGGCATCGGCGAAGCTCGTCAGGGCGGCGCGCGGGAACCCCGACAGCGGCTCGAGCACGATCGTGGCCTCGGCGTCGGCCGCCAGCGGAGCGACGCGCAGCAGGTTCGCCAGCGCGGTCTCGAACTCGCGCGAGCCCTCCGACCAAGTGCCCGGAATGTTCCCGGCCATGGGGTTGTAGCGCCTCGTGCCGATCCGTCGGCCGATGCCGATCGCGGTCTCGGCGGCCCGCAAGAACTCATCCTCACGGCCCGGCACGCTCAGCAGTCCCCGATCCTCGACAGCGGGGCCGCCGCCGGGGAAGTTCAGCAGCACCGCGGGCAGCTCGGCGCGGTGCACGTCGTCGACGAACTCCCGGATCTGCTCCGGAGTCGGATGCTGCACCTCGAAGGGCCACCAGAACTCGACGGCGGTGTATCCGAGCGCCGCGGCCGTGCTCGCCCGCTGTCGGGGGTCGATGTCCCGCAGCGCGAGGGAGCAGTTCAGTGCGAGATCGTCAGGATCCATCGGGGTCGTCTCCTCCAAGGGGGCTGCGGGGACGGCATGATCCGCCGCCCCCGCAGTCGTCCCGCGTGTCAGGACCGGCCGAGCAGCTCCGCCGGTCGATCAGGTCAGAACTGGTCGAGCAGGGTCATCACGCCGACTCCGAACACCACCACGGCCGAGATCATGAAGTACACGGTGAACACCGCCCCGTCCCGCAGGC
>CAZHSL010000474.1:0-2505 GCA_964535185.1 uncultured Corynebacterium sp. | reverse complement strand
ATCGCGCGGGTGCTCGCCCCGGGCGGTGAGTACCTCGCCCAGCACGTCGGCCCCGGCTCGGCGTTCGAGCTCATCGAGCACTTCGTCGGCCCCACCACCGAGGCCCAGCGCCACGGCCGCCACCCGGAGGGCGAAGCGGTCGCGGCCGAGGCGGCCGGGCTCGAGGTCACCACGCTGCGCACCGCCCGGCTGCGGATGGAGTTCTTCGACGTGGGCGCGGTGGTGTGGATCCTGCGCAAGTGCGTGTGGTGGGTCCCGGACTTCGACGTGCACCGGTACCGCGAGCAGCTGCACTCGATGGACGCACTGATCCGTCGTGACGGCTCCTTCATCGCCCACTCCACCCGTCACCTGATCAGCGCTCGGCGCCGCTGACGCCCCGGCCTCCCCGCCGTGCCATCCTGAACCCCGCCCCGACGACGAAAGCAGGCTCCTCCGTGCCCGCCACCCGTGATCTCGCAACGCCGCTGGGACGAGCCCGGATGCTGTTCGCGATGCTCTCCGCACCGAAGCTGCGTGCCGGGATCGGCCGGCTCCTCGCCGGCGAGGATGTCCCTGAGGCTGCGGACGTGCGCGGCCCGCTCTCCCGGCTCGACTGGCTGCGCACCGATGGGCAGGTCGATACGGCGGCGCTGCGCGAGATCACCGAGGCGCTGGCCCTGATGCGCTCCGACGAGGCGATCCTCGACGTGGGCAGGCTCGATGGCATACCGGTGAAGACCGACGAGTCCCGGGAGGTCAGCGCCAGGATCGCCCAGATCGTGTTCGAGCGCGTAGGGCCCGGGCGCACGCTCACCGAATCGGAGCTGAACGCGGCGATCGCGATGTTCGCGAAGGATGTCGCGCTGGTGCGGCGGGACGCGGTGGACGCCGGCGTGCTCACGCGCTCCCCGGACGGCGCCTCCTACCGCCTGGCCGCGGGATGACCGGAGTCAGCCCCCGAGGTGCTTGCGCACCATGCGGACCACCCGGCTGAGGATCGGGATGCCGATGAACAGGAGGATCCACCAGGTGCTGAAGCCCCCGAAACCGCCGCCGCTGAAGATCCTCATGAACACGACCCCGAAGATCACCAGTGCGAAGATCGGGACGATCGCCCCGAGCACGCGGGAGAGGCCCGATCTGCTCGTGCCGCTGGAGCCCTCGGCGCCCTGACCGGTGAAGCTCTCCATCCACGGGGAGTCCGCCCCGGAGTCCGTCGTGCGCGAGTGCTCACCGGTGTTCTCGCCGAAGCGGGGCGCCATCTGCTCCGCCGCCTGCGTGTCCCTGCCGCCGCCGAAGTCGGAGTCGGCGCCCTGCGCACCGGAGTCGAAATCGGAGGACCAGTTCCCCGAGCCCTGCGTTCTCGCGTCGCCGCGGTCCTTGCCACCCAGCCAGGACGGGTCCCCACCGGGCCCGCGATCGTCGTTCCCCCATCGATTCATCATGCGTCCATGGTAGGCACTGCCCCGCGGCGGGAGCATCACCACCCGTCGACCCCTTCCCCACCCTCGACGGCAGGCGTACTGTGAAATCCACAGCGTCGAGCGGGATTCCCGCCGCGCAGCCGTGCGGTCGGTGCGACCACCGCGCCGGCAGGCCGGTCGAAGCTCCTGTGTGGAGCGGACGAACGGAGGGACAGAGATGTTCATCGACGGCCCCGTCGACCCACCCCTGACACGAGCGGACGCGGACCCCACGCGCGCTCCGGTGAGGTGGGCCGCGATCGTGTGCGGGATGTTCTTCCTCGCGATCGGCTTCGCCGGGTTCTTCCCCGGCATGACGATGAACTTCAACGCGATCGAGATGGGTTACGGCTCCGAGGCGATGGTGCTGGGCATCTTCCAGGTGTCCGTGCTGCACAACGTCATCCATCTGCTCCTGGGCGCGGCCGCTCTCGCGCAGTCGAGGTTCTCGTACTCGGCGCGGAGGTACCTGCGCATCGCCGGCGGCTTCACCGCGGTGCTGTGGCTCTTCGGCCTGCTCGTGGACCCGAATTCGATGGCGAACTTCGTGCCCCTGAACACGGTGGACACCTGGACGTACCTGGTCCTGGCGATCGTCCTGATCGGGCTGTCGTTCCTGCCCAGCGAGGTCAGGCACACGAAGCCGAAGGAGGCGCACCGTCTCCGCACCTCGGCCCTGAGCTGAGCACTGGCGGATACGCCTCCGCCGCCGCGCCAGCACGCGCGGGCGCGGCGGCCGCCGGCCTCGGGGCGGCACACGTCGCCCCGGCGGGCACCGCGAACGAGATCGTCAGCTTCTGAGCCACAATGCGGCCTCATGTGGATCAGAATCTGACAGTCCCTGCCCGGCAGGGGCCCCGCGAGCTGCGTCGCCCCCACCACGCCTCGCCTCGCGCCGCCCCCGCCTTCGCGGCCTGCTCGTCGCCGCGGCCGCGCGCCGCCGTCGCCTCTGCGGCCGCCTCGGTCACCATCGCGTGACGCCCGCACCACCTCACGATATGATGTTTTCATCATGCCACTATCCCGCAGTCAGCGCCCCCTCTACGAAGTCAAGGCCAAC
>CAZHSL010000473.1:0-2513 GCA_964535185.1 uncultured Corynebacterium sp. | reverse complement strand
CAGGCCCAGCAGCACCGGGACCAGCACGCCGACGCCGAAGCCGATCACCGTGCCCATCACGCCCACCTCGGCGACCGCGACGTCGGAGGCGCCCTCGCACTGGACCGTCACCTGCTGGTCCTGGGTGACCGTGATCGAGCCGACGGGCGTGTACTCGGTGCCGTCGACCGTGGCCGGGACGCTCGACTGCTCGCCGTCCCAGATGACCTCGCCGGTGCCTTCGACGGTGCACGTGGTCGAGGCCGCCTCGGAGGTGGGGACGTACACGAGCGTGAGCGCGGTCGAGGAGGCGTCGACGGTGCCCGAGGCCCCGCCGATCGTGGCCGGTGTCGCGCCCAGCAGGGCGACCACGGCCACCAGGACACCGGCGACGAACGGCATCACGAACAGCCCGACCCCGTTGGCGAGGATCCCGAGGATCCCGAAGATGATCCGCTTCAGGCCGCGCTTCCTGCGCGGCGGCTCGAACTGGTGACCGGCGTACTGCCCCGGCCCGGCGCCGTAGGTCGGCTGCGCGGTGCCGTACTGGGGCTGCTGCGCCCCGTACTGCGGTGGATAGGACATGGTGGGACCCCCTGGAACCCTCGTGCTCGACGGCCAGGATACGGGGTGGGGCGGCGCTCGTGCGTCGGCTGTGGACGAGCGGTCGTCGGCGGGGAGCGGCGCCGCGGAGGGCGATGCGCTCAGGCCCCGCGCGCCACCTCCGAGGCCTGCTGCGCGATCGAGAGCTCCTCGTTGGTGGGCACGATCATCACCGTCACCCGCGACTGCGCGGTGGAGATCACCCGGGCCTCCTTGCTGCGCACGGCGTTCGCCTCGAGGTCCAGCTCGATGCCGAGCTCCTCGAGACCGGTCAGCAGCCGTTCGCGCACCATCGGCACGTTCTCACCGATGCCGGCGGTGAAGGTCAGCACGTCCAGTCCGCCGAGCACGAAGGTGTAGGAGCCGAGGTACTTGCGCAGGCGGTGCACGTAGACCTCGGTGGCGAGGGTCGCGGCCTCCTCACCCCGCTCGACGGCTGCGGTGATGTCGCGGAAGTCGCTCATCCCGCACATGCCCAGCATCCCGGAGCGCTTGTTGAGGATGTCGTCGATCTCCGGGGCGCTCAGCCCGGCCCGGCGATGCAGGTGGAGGTAGATCGTGGGGTCGATGTCCCCGGTGCGGGTGCCCATCACGAGACCCTCGAGCGGGGTCAGGCCCATGGAGGTCTCCACCGCCCGGTCGCCGAGCACGGCGGAGGCCGAGGCCCCGTTGCCCAGGTGCATGACGATCTGGCGCAGCCCGGAGACGTCGCGGCCCTGCGCGGCCAGCAGGCGGGAGACCTCCCGGGAGACGTACTGGTGGCTGGTGCCGTGGGCGCCGTAGCGCCGCACCTTGTACTCGGAGGCGGTCTCGCGGTTCAGCGCGTAGTTCGCCGCGGCCTCGGGCAGGGCGGTGAAGAAGGCGGTGTCGAACACGGCCACGTGCGGCACCTCGGGCAGCAGCTCCATGGCCCCGTCGATCCCGTCGACCGCCGCATAGTTGTGCAGCGGCGCGAGCTTGCCGAGGTCGTGGATGTCCCAGCGCACCTGGTCGTCGATGCGCACGGGCTCCGAGTAGCGCGCCCCGCCCTGGACCACGCGGTGCCCGACGGCGCGGATCCGGTCGTCGGACAGCGACAGGCCGACGTCCTCGAACAGCGACTGGACGATCCGCATCGCGGCCTTGTGGTCGGGGACCGGCCCCGTGAAGCTCGACTCCTGCTCGCCGGCGGTGATGGAGGCGTCGCCGCTGTCCTGCCCCACCCGCTCGACGATCCCGGAGGCGTCGACCGCGCCGTCGGCCGGATCCAGCAGCCGGAACTTCAGCGAGGAGGAGCCGGAGTTGATGACGAGGATGCGGGCGGAGGTGGGATCAGCCATGGGGTGTGCTCCTGGAGCTGTGGGAGGGAGGGGCTCAGCGGGCGGCCGGGGCGGGGGTGTCGGCCTGCGCCTGGATCGCGGTGATGACCACGGTGTTGATGATGTCGTCCACCAGGGCGCCGCGCGAGAGGTCGTTGACCGGCCGGTTCAGGCCCTGCAGGACGGGGCCGATCGCGATCGCGCCCGCGGAGCGCTGGACGGCCTTGTAGGTGTTGTTGCCGGTGTTGAGGTCCGGGAAGACGAACACCGTCGCCCGCCCCGCGACCGAGGAGTCCGGCAGCTTCGTCTTCGCGACCGAGGCGTCCACCGCGGCGTCGTACTGGATGGGGCCCTCGACGTCCAGCCCCGGCTCGCCCTCGCGCACCAGCGCGGTGGCCTCCCGCACCTTGTCCACGTCCGCGCCGGAACCGGAGGAGCCGGTGGAGTAGGAGAGCATCGCGATGCGCGGATCCACCCCGAACTGCGCGGCGGTCGCGGCGGACTGCACGGCGATGTCGGCCAGCTGCTCGGCGGTCGGGTCGGGGTTCACGGCGCAGTCGCCGTACACCAGCACACGGTCCTCGAGCGCCATCAGGAACACCGAGGAGACGATCTTCGCGCCCGGCTTGGTCT
>CAZHSL010000472.1:0-2538 GCA_964535185.1 uncultured Corynebacterium sp. | reverse complement strand
GGCGCGACGGTGCAGCCCGTTGCCGCCCGTCACCCGGCCCCGCCGTGCGGCACACTGTTCCCATGAGTGCGCCGGACGAGGACCCGCAGCTGCTGCACATCGGCGCGGTCGCCGAGCGCACCGAGCTCAGCCTGCGCACCCTGCGCCACTACGACGAGATCGGCCTGATCACCCCCTCGGAGCGCTCCTCGGGCGGTTTCCGGCTCTACTCGGAGGCGGATGTCGAACGGATCCTGCTGATCCGTCGGATGAAGCCGCTGGACTTCACGCTCGAGCAGATGCGCGAGCTGCTCGAGGTCACCGAGGCCGCGACCCGGCCGGACTCCCCTGACGCCGTCCGGCAGAAGCTGCGGGAGTTCGAGGAGACCGCGATCGAGCGCCGTGCGGCGCTCGAGCGGAAGGTCGCGATGGCGGATGAGTTCCTCGCGCGCCTGCAGGAACTCTCGACCGACGGGTGAGGCACCGCCTCGAGCGTTCTGTGACGCACCCCCACTATCGCCGGACCGAACTCTCCCGTAACGTGAGGGTTTGCCACGAGCCCCTCGCGGAGCCGTTCCGCGCCTCCGGGGCCCCATCCCTCCCTCAAGGACCCCGATGACCTCCTCCGCTCCGGCGCTGCGCGATGCGCCCCAGCACTCCCAGCAGCGGCCCGAGACCGTGCGCAGCGCCCTGCGGAATCCGCGCCGGCTCAAGACCGAGGTGCTGGGCGGCCTGGTGGTCGCCCTGGCCCTCATCCCCGAGGCGATCTCCTTCTCGATCATCGCCGGCGTCCCGCCGCAGGTGGGGCTGTTCGCCTCCTTCACGATGGCGGTGACGATCGCTGTCGTGGGCGGGCGCCCCGCGATGATCTCCGCCGCGACCGGCGCGGTGGCGCTGGTGATCGCCCCGGTGGCCCGCGAGCACGGCATGGACTATCTGGTGGCCGCGGTGATCCTCGCCGGCCTCCTGCAGATCGTGCTGGCGCTGCTGGGCGTGGCGAAGCTGATGCGCTTCATCCCCCGCAGCGTGATGACCGGCTTCGTCAACGCCCTGGCGATCCTCATCTTCGTCGCCCAGCTCCCGCACCTGTTCGGCCAGGACATCCCCTGGATCGTCTACCCGCTGGTCGCGGCGGGGATCGCGATCATCGTGCTGCTGCCGCGGCTGACCACGGCGGTGCCCGCACCGCTGGTGGCGATCGTGCTGCTCACCGCCGCGGTGCTCGCCGCCGGATGGACGATGCCGAACGTCTCCGACCAGGGCGAGCTGCCGGACTCGCTGCCGGAGCTGTTCTTCCCGGACGTCCCGTTCACGCTCGAGACGCTGCAGATCATCGCCCCCTTCTCCCTCGCGATGGCGCTGGTGGGGATCATGGAGTCGCTGATGACGGCCAAGCTGGTCGACGACATCACCGACACCCACTCGAACAAGACCCGCGAGACCTGGGGCCAGGGCATCGCGAACATGGTCACCGGCTTCTTCGGCGGCATGGGCGGCTGCGCCATGATCGGTCAGACGATGATCAACGTGAAGCAGTCCGGGTCCCGCACCCGCCTGTCCACCTTCCTGGCCGGGCTGTTCCTGCTGATCCTCGTCGTCTCCCTCGGCGACATCGTGGGCCTGATCCCGATGGCCGCCCTGGTCGCGGTGATGGTGATGGTCTCCGTGGGCACCTTCGACTGGCACAGCATCCGTCCCTCCACGCTGCGGATGATGCCGTGGTCCGAGACCGCGGTCATGCTGGTCACGGTCATCGCGACCGTCCTCACCAGCAACCTCGCGATCGGCGTGGTGCTCGGCGTGCTGACCGCCATGGTGCTGTTCGCCCGCCGGGTCGCGCACCTGGTCGGCATCGAGAAGGTCTGGGAGACCGACGTCGACGGGGACGGCACCATCGACATCCGCCGCTACGCCGTCAGGGGCCAGCTGTTCTGGGCCTCCAGCAACGATCTCGTCTACCAGTTCGACTACGCCGGCGACCCCGCGACGGTGATCATCGACCTCACCGAGGCCGACGTCTGGGACGCCTCGACCGTCGCCACCCTCGATGCGGTGCAGTCGAAGTACGCCGCCCGCGACAAGGAGGTGCGCATCATCGGCCTCGACGGTGCGAGCCTCGAGCGCCTCGAGAGGCTCTCGGGCAAGCTCGGCGCCGGGCACTGATCCCGCACCGACCGATCGGCCCGAACACCGCCGTATCCTCGCTGTTCGCGCACCGCACGCACTAGCGTGCCTGCATGACACCCCCGCTCCCGCCGTCCCCGACTCCGGGTCACCGCTCCGCGACGACGGCACGGCCATGCTGACCCCCGCCCCGCGCGGCGCCCTCGGCGAGCGCGTGATCGAGGCCCTGCGCAGCGGGCGCACGGCCGGCGTCGCCGATCTGCCCGCCGCCGACGGCGAGGAGGACGCCCAGCTCACCCTGTGGGCCCTGTACGAGCTGCACCACCGCGGCTTCGACGACGTGGACGACGCCCTGGAGTGGGATCCGCAGCTGATCGCGCTGCGCCGCCGGCTCGAGGCCGACCTCGAGCAGCAGCTGCGCGGGCAGGCCCCCGA
>CAZHSL010000471.1:0-2540 GCA_964535185.1 uncultured Corynebacterium sp. | reverse complement strand
CGGGGATGCCGCTGCGGAGGGCGCGAGGGCCCTCCGCAGCGGCGAGGGGTCACTTCGCGATCTGCGCCGCGGGAGCCTTGCGGGACTCCAGGACCTGGTCGACGAGGCCGTACTCGAGCGCGGACTTCGCCGTGAGGATCTTGTCGCGCTCGATGTCCGTGCTCACCTGCTCCTTGGTGCGGCCGGAGTGGAACGCCAGGGTCTCCTCGAGCCATTCGCGCATGCGCATGATCTCGTTGGCCTGGATCTCCAGGTCGGAGGCCTGCCCGCCCCCGCCCTCGCCGCCCATCGCGGGCTGATGGATGAGGATCCGGGCGTTGGGCAGCGCGAGGCGCTTCCCGGGCGCTCCGGCGGCCAGCAGCACCGCGGCGGCCGAGGCGGCCTGCCCGAGGCACACGGTGGTGATCTCGGGCTTGATGTACTGCATGGTGTCGTAGATGGCGGTCAGTGCCGTGAACGAGCCGCCGGGGCTGTTGATGTAGAGGGTGATGTCGCGGTCCGGGTCCTGGGACTCCAGGACCAGGAGCTGGGCCATGACATCGTCGGCCGAGGCGTCGTCGACCTGGACTCCCAGGAAGATGATGCGGTCCTCGAACAGCTTGGTGTAGGGGTCCTGGCGCTTCATGCCGTAGGCGGTGCGCTCCTCGTACTGCGGCAGCACGTAGCGCGAGCTGGGCATGGGGGCCAGGCGGCCCGCCTGGGCGGTCGGGAGCGCGCCGAGGGCGCGGGGATCGAAGGTCACGGGGTCTCCTTGCGTGAAGGGCGGTCGGTGGGGTCCGGGGGCGTCACTCGGCGGTGCCGCCACCGCCGGTGACGTCGCCGGAACCGCTGACGATCTTGTCGATGAAGCCGTACTCGAGCGCCTCGGTGGCGGTGAACCACTTGTCGCGGTCGGAGTCGGCGGTGATCTGCTCGACGCTCTTGCCGGTCTGCTCCGCGATCAGCTCGGCGAGCGTGCGCTTCATCGAGAGGATCAGATCGGCCTGGATCTTGATGTCCGTGGCGGTGCCGCCCAGACCGCCGAGCGGCTGGTGCATCAGCACGCGGGTGTGCGGGGTGGCGTAGCGCTTGCCCTTGGCGCCGGAGGAGAGCAGGAACTGGCCCATTGAGGCGGCCATGCCCATGCCGACCGTCACCACGTCGGGCTTGACGAACTGCATCGTGTCGTAGATGGCCATGCCGGCCGTGATCGAGCCGCCGGGGCTGTTGATGTAGAGGTAGATGTCCTTGTCCGGATCCTCCGCCGCGAGCAGGAGCAGCTTCGAGCAGATGGCGTTGGCGTTCTCGTCGCGCACCTCCGAGCCGAGCCACACGATGCGCTCACGCAGCAGGCGCTGGTAGACGTTGTCGTCCAGGCCCATCGGGGTGTCGCCGACCGCATCGCGGGGCGGGGAGGTCTGAGTGCTCTGCGAGGACACGGGGTCTCCTTCATGCCGGAATTCGCTGATGGGTCGACTCTAGGCGCTGGGCGCTGCTCGCACGCGCCCTGTTCGCCGCAGGCGCACTGCGGCGCGGCCCGCCGACGGCACCGCTGCGAGCCGTCGGAGGTGCGCCACGCCTCCCCGCAACGTCAAGTCATGGTGCGTTCTGGTCACGGTCGGGCCGGATGCGTAAAAACCGTCCCAAATCAACGGTCGGGCTCTGCCAAGCCCGCTGACCTGGGGGGTCCGCCGCTCCTACGGTGGCCCCATCGCCACGACGACGGCGGTCGCCCGCCAGGACCACCCAGGACCCCGTGGCCCCGAACAGTCAGCAGTACATCCCCGGCCACAGGTCGGGCTCGGAAGGAACGAACCGCACATCATGGCCCAGAACAACACCCACCGCCTCCCCGGCCGCGCCCAGCTCCCCACCCAGCACGCACAGCGCGCAGCGCGCGGCCTCGGCGGCGCAGCCGTCCTCGGCGGCGTCGTCCTCGGCACCGCATTCACCGGTGGTGCGGCCCAGGCCGCGCCGGCCGCTCCCGCCGCCCCTGCCGCGCCGGCCGCGAGCGCCCCCGCCGCGCAGACCCTCCCCGCCGCTCCGTCGGTCACCGCGCCCTCGGCCGTCCTCGACTCCACGCAGAAGCTCCGCTGGGGCTCCCGCGGCGGCGCGGTCCAGGACCTCCAGGCCGCGCTCAACGACCACGGCGCGAACCTGGCCGTCGACGGCGTCTTCGGTCCCCGCACCCACTCCGCGGTGAAGAGCTACCAGTCCTCCAACGGCCTGCTCGTCGACGGTGTCGTCGGCCCGGAGACCCGCGGGTCCCTCAACGGTGCCGGCGTCTCGACCGGCGGCGCCTCGGTCTCCAGCTCCTCCTCGAGCTCGAGCAGCTCGATCGTGGACGCCGCCCGCTCCGCCATCGGCACCCCGTACAGCTGGGGCGGCTCCTCGCTCGGCGGCATGGACTGCTCCGGTCTGGTGAACTACGCCTACCAGGCCGCCGGCATCGACATCCCGCGCACCTCCAGCCAGATCGCCAACGGCGGGCGCTGGATCTCCCAGTCCCAGGCCCAGCCCGGCGACATCGTCGCCTGGTCCGGCCACGTCGCGATCTACGC
>CAZHSL010000470.1:0-2541 GCA_964535185.1 uncultured Corynebacterium sp. | reverse complement strand
GGACATGTGGTGGGCCTCGGGCATCTTCCGCAGCGTGGACCTGCTGCTGCGGCCCGTCGGCGGGATCCACGACCTGGTGACCGTCGCGGACTTCGACCCGGCCACCGGGCAGGGCACCCTGAGCGCGACCGCGTTCGACGCCGACGGCGCCGAGGTCGTGGCGAGGATCGAGGTGCCGGCGCTGGGCCACTCTGCCTCCACCGGTGTGGATCCCCTCGCCGTGGGCGAGGTGCGGCCGTGGTCCGCCGAGGACCCGCACCTGTACGACGCGACGGTCTCGACGCCCACCGAGACGGTCTCGCTGCGGGTGGGCTTCCGCCGCGTCGAGGTGGACGGGGAGATCTTCCGCGTCAACGGCGAGCGGATCGTGTTCCGCGGCGTGAACCGCCACGAGGCCGATCCGGTGGTGGGCCGCGCCCAGCACCTGGAGAACCAGGATCTCGACGTGGCGCTGATGAAGCAGCACAACCTCAACGCCGTGCGCACCTCCCACTACCCGCCCCACCAGCGCTTCCTCGAGGTGTGCGACGAGGCCGGGCTGTACGTGATCTGCGAGGGCGACTTCGAGACCCACGGCTTCCACGCCGACTCCACCTGGGGCGAGGACGGCACCGGCGCGGCCGAGGGGCCGGCCCGGAATCCTCTGTTCGAGCAGTCCCTGGTCGAGCGCTCGGAGCGCTTCGTGCGCCGCGACCGCAACCACGCCTCGATCGTGATGTGGTCGATCGGCAACGAGGCCGCCTCCGGGCCGGTCACCGAGGCGATGGTCCGGGCGGTGCGCGAGACCGACCCGACCCGTCCGGTGATCTACGAGCAGGACTACGCCGCGGAGTACGTGGACGTGTTCTCCCTGATGTACTCCACGGTCGACGAGTCCGAGCAGATCGGTCGCCGGGAGCTGGGCCAGGAGTACCAGGACAAGCTCACCGCGATGCTGCGCGGCTTCGCGCTCGACGTGCCGGAGGGGCACTTCGCGAACCCGCCCGCGCTGACCAAGCCGTTCCTGTGGATCGAGTACGCCCACGCGATGGGCAACGGCGCCGGCTCCCTGAAGGAGTACATGGAGCTCACCGAGCGCTACCCGGCGCTGCACGGCGGCTTCATCTGGGAGTGGATCGACCACGGCCTGGAGACCACCGACGCCGAGGGCAACCGCATCTACGGCTACGGCGGCGACTTCGGCGAGCGCCTGCACGACGGGAACTTCGTGGCCGACGGGCTGGTGCTGCCCGATCGCACCCCGTCCCCGGCCCTGCTGGATGCGAAGCATCACTACTCCCCCGTCGGCCTCGAGGTCTCCCCCGGCACGGCGCGGATCACCAACCGCTACGCCTTCAGCGACCTGTCCCATCTGCGGGCCGAGGTGTCCGTGGACTCCCAGGCCAGCTGGCAGGAGCTCGAGCTGCCGGCGATCGCCCCGGGCGGGAGCGCCGAGGTGGCGCTGCCGGTGCACGAGGGCGCGACCACCACGGTGCGGCTGACCACCCGTGAGGCGCAGGGCCCGGTGCCCGCCGGTCACCTGATCGTCTCCGCCGACCACGTGGACGCCGAGAGGCTGCGTGCCGCGCACATCCCGTCGGCCGCCGAGCCCCTCGCCCCGGCCCGGGCGGAGGACGGCTCGTGGAGCCTCGGGCCGGCGCGCTTCGACGACCTGGGCCGCCTGGTGGGCCTGGGCGCACTGGAGATCGAGCACGCCGGCGTGGACCTGTACCGCGCACCGGTGGACAACGAGCGCGCCCGCACCCGCGCCCCGCTGGAGGCCCGCTGGAAGCGGATCGGGCTGGACCACGCCCGGCGCCGACTGGTCGAGATCGCGGCCGACGGGGACCATCTCGTCGTGCGCAGCCGACTCGGTCTGGACGGCTCGGCGCTCGGCGCCGACGTGCTCGAGCGCTGGAGCGGCGACGACCAGGGCGTCGACCTCGAGGTGACGGTCACCCCCTCAGCGTTCTGGCCCGAGGACCTGCCGCTGCCGCGGATCGGCTGGACCTTCGCCCTGCCCTCGGCCCCGGACCAGGTGGAGTACGAGGGCTACGGCCCGCACGAGTCCTACCCGGACACCGGCGGCGGCACCACCTTCGGCCGTTGGAGCGCGACGCTCGCCGAGTTCCAGGTGCCCTACGTGTTCCCGCAGGAGAACGGCAACCGGGCCGGGACGGTGCGCGCCGAGCTGCGCGGCGGGGACGGCCCCGCACTGACGGTGCAGGCGCCCGACGGTCTGGGGCTCGCGGCGCGCCCCTGGCCGACGGCGGAGCTCGATGCGCGGGCGCACGACGGGGCGCTGCGCGCCGACGGACGCACCTGGGTGACGCTCTCGGCGGCGCTGCACGGTGTGGGTTCGGCGGCCTGCGGTCCGGAGCCGCTGCCGCAGTACGTGCTCTCGGCCCGCCCGGAGACGTTCCGGTTCCGCCTGGCCGTCGATCCGGCCTGAGACCGACACCTCCCCGTCACCTCGCCCGCGACGGCGCCCGATACCCTGGATCAGGCGCCGTCGCGGCGCATCACGAGGGCTCACCGAGGGAGAAGCATGACGCAGGGGTA
>CAZHSL010000469.1:0-2547 GCA_964535185.1 uncultured Corynebacterium sp. | reverse complement strand
CCCAGGCCCAGCCCGGCGACATCGTCGCCTGGTCCGGCCACGTCGCGATCTACGCGGGCAACGGCCAGATCATCGACGCCTCCGGCTCCAAGCAGCGCGTCGTCGAGCGCTCCATCTGGGGCAACCCGATCGGCTTCGTCACCTACCGCTGATCGACCGCGATCACGCACCCAGCCGGCCCGGCCCCCTCCACGGGGAGCCGGGCCGCTGTCGTTCCCGGGCCCTTCCTGCAGGGCGGCAGGTCCTCCGCGCCTCGCCGTCTCGCCGCCGGGGATCGGCCCCACCACCTCCCACGCGGGCAGCCTGCCGCCGAGGACCTCGAGGTCCCGCGCCGGCGATGTCCGCTCCTGCCCGAGCACCGCGGGATCCTCGGCGCGCTCCTCGGGGCGATGCCTCAGCACGCTCTCCGTGCCGTTCCGCCCCCACCCCCGCGGCAGGCCGCGGCCGCGAGGGGACGTCATGGAGATCCTCCGGCGAGGGGCCTCAGGCCACGCGGCCCCTTCGCCCGATCCACCGCACGACGACGGCGGGCCGCCACCTCGAGAGGTGACGGCCCGCCGTCCTGCTGCGCCCCGTCGAGGGGCGGTGAATCACTCGGTCTCGGTCGCCTCGGCGGCCTCGTCCTTCTTCGCCGCGGCCTTCTTGGCCGGGGCCTTCTTGGCGGCCGGCTTCTTGGCCGGAGCCTTCTTGGCCGGGGCCTTCTTCGCCGCGGGCTTCTCCTCGGCGTCCTCGGTCTTCGCCTCGTCGGACTCCGCCGCAGCCTTCTCGGCCGGGGCCTTCTTGGCGGCCGGCTTCTTGGCCGGAGCCTTCTTGGCCGGGGCCTTCTTCGCTGCGGGCTCCTCCGCGGCGTCCTCGGCCTGCGCCTCGTCGGCCCTCGCCTCGTCGACCTGCGCGTCCTCGGAGTCCTCGGCCTTCAGACCCAGGTCCAGCACATCACCGGCGGCGTTCTTCACGACGACGTCCGCGAGGACGACGTCGAGCGCCTTGGAGCGCTGGACCTCGGAGAAGATCTGCTCGAGCTGACCGGACTGGGCCAGCATCTGCAGCAGCTGGTTGGACTCGATGCCGTACTGGGCCGACAGCTGGCTCATGTAGTTCATGAGGTCGTTCTGATCGACCTGGACCTCGCGGGTGCCGTTGATCTCGTCGAGCAGGAACTGCGCCCTAACGGCCTTCTCGGTGTCCTCGCGGATCTCCTCGCCGTGCGGGTCCCCCGCCTCCTTGCCCTCGTTCTCGAGGTGGGAGGCGATCTCGTCCTCCACCAGCTGCGCGGGAACGGGGATCTCGAGCTCCTCGAGGAGCTTCTCGAGCAGGGCGTTGCGGGCCAGGGCCACGCGGTTGCCCTCGGCGTCTGCCGCGGCCTGCTTCTTGAGGTCCTCCTTGAGCTCGTCGATGGTGTCGAACTCGGAGGCCATCTCGGCGAACTCGTCGTCGGCCTCGGGCAGCTCGCGCACCTTGACGGACTGCGCGGTGACCTTGACCTGCGCCTTCTCGCCCGCGCGCTCGCCACCGGCGAGCTCGGACTCGAAGGTGGTGGTCTCCTCGGCCGAGAGGCCGATGAGCGCCTCGTCGAGGCCCTCGAGCATGTTGCCCTCACCGATCTGGTAGGACACGCCCTCGACGGACTCGATCTCCTCGTCGTCGATCGTCGCGACCATGTCGAGGGAGACGAAATCGCCGTCGGCGGCGGGGCGGTCCACGCCCACCAGGGTGCCGAAGCGCTCGCGCAGCTCGGTCAGGCGCACCTCGACGGCGTCGTCATCGACCTCGGGCTCCTCGATCTCGACCTCGTAGGTCGAGAAGTCGGGCAGGTCGATCTCGGGGCGCACGTCCTGCTCGACGGTGAAGACGAGGTTGCCCTCCTCGGAGCCGTCCAGGCCGGGGACCTCGCCGACCTCGACCTCGGGGCGACCGACGGGCTTGATCTCCGCCTCGGCGGCGGCCTGCTGGTAGAAGTCGGGCAGGGCGTCGTTGACGGCCTCCTGCATGATCGCGGGGCGGCCGAAGCGCTGCTCGACGAGCTTGGAGGGGACCTTGCCCTTGCGGAAGCCCGGGATCTGCACCTGGTCGGCGATCTTCTTGGTGGCGGCCTCGACGGCCGGCTTGAGCTCGTCGAAGGGCACCTCGACGGTGAGCTTCACCCGGGTCGGGCTGAGCTTCTCGGACTCGGTCTTCACTGGTCAGGTCTCCCTGTGGATGGACATCGGATGGACGATTCTCGCGGCGCCCCGGGGGCTCGCACGGCGGCGACCCGGTGCGGAGTCGGGGTGACAGGATTTGAACCTGCGACTTCCCGCTCCCAAAGCGGGTGCTCTACCAAGCTGAGCTACACCCCGGAGGGCAACCCAGCGAATATTACCTGTTCCCCGTGCACGGTGCCGGAGCGGCACCAGGGGCTGTGAGCAGATGCATGTCGGCTGTGCCACCGCGGATGTGCCAAGACGGCGCTGATCTGGTTCAATGGTGCGGCAACGCGGGCGTAGCTCAATGGTAGAGCCTCAGTCTTCCAAACTGATTACGCGGGTTCGATTCCCGTCGCCCGCTCCG
>CAZHSL010000468.1:0-2554 GCA_964535185.1 uncultured Corynebacterium sp. | reverse complement strand
CCCCGATCAAGGTCATCGACATCTACTCCCAGCCCGAGTGGTCCGCGCTCGTGGTCGGGGAGGACAGCGACATCACCGGTCCCGGCGACCTCGCCGGCCGCGCCGTCGCCGCGACCCCCGGCACCGACCCGTACTTCTTCCTCGTCCAGGCCCTCGCCGAGGCCGGGCTGTCGATCGACGACGTCCAGCTGCAGCCCCTCCAGCACGCCGACGGCCGCTCCGCCCTCGAGGGCGGCAGCGTCGAGGCCTGGTCCGGGCTCGACCCGATCATGGCCGCCGCCGAGGTCGAGTCCGGCGCGCAGCTCGTCTTCCGCGAGGTCGACTTCAACACCTACGGCTTCCTCAACGCCACCGAGGAGTTCATCGACCAGCACGCCGACGTCGCCCAGGTCGTCGTCGACGCCTACGAGCAGGCCCGCACCTGGGCGCTGGCGAACCCCGAGGGGACTGCGCAGCTGCTCGCCGACGCGGCCGGGATCGACCTCGCCGTCGCCACCACCGTCATCGCCGAGCGCTCCAACCTCGACGTCTCCGGGGTCCCCGGCGAGGACCAGCTCGCCGTGCTGGAGGCGATCTCCCCGATGCTCGCCGACTCCGGCGACGTCGCGGGCGGCGCCGACGCCGTCGCCGACGCGCTCGGGACGATCGTCCACGCGGACTTCGCGACCGCCGCGGTGGAGGCGCAGTGAGCATCACCGAGAGCCCCCTGCCCACCTCGGCCCGCCCGGAGGCGACCAGCCCGGCCTCGACGACCGGCCCGTCGGCCGCCGCACCCGCCGACGGCTCCCGCTCCCTCTGGGACCGCCCGGGCGCGCGGGCGGCGGCCGGTGCGCTGCTGCCGCTGCTGATCCTCGTCGCCTGGCAGCTGGTGACCGCCACCGGTCTCGTTCCCGCCTACCGCCTGCCCGGCCCGCTCACGGTGCTGCAGGCCGGTGCGGACCTCGCCTCCCGCGGAGAGCTGGGCCTGCACATCGCGATCTCCGTGCAGCGCGTGCTGCTCGGCTTCGTCGCAGGCTCCGTGGTCGGTCTCGCGGCCGCCGCGGTCGTGGGCCTGTCCCGCGCCGGGGACGCGCTGCTGAACCCCACCCTGGCCGCCCTCCGTGCGGTGCCCTCGCTCGCCTGGGTGCCGCTGCTGATCCTCTGGCTGCAGATCGGGGAGGAATCCAAGATCACGCTCATCGCGATCGGCGCCTTCTTCCCCGTGTTCACCACCGTCGCCGCCGCGCTGCGGCACATCGACCCGCACCTGGTCGAGGCCGGGCGCTGCTTCGGGCTGCGCGGCTGGTCCCTGTTCCGCTCCGTGCAGCTGCCGGCCGTGATCCCCTCGGTCGTCTCCGGGCTCCGCCTCGCGCTCGCCCAGGCCTGGCTGTTCCTCGTCGCGGCCGAGCTGATCGCCTCCTCGATGGGGCTCGGCTTCCTGCTCAACGACTCCCAGCAGAACGGCCGCGTGGACCGGATCCTGCTCACGATCGTGCTGCTCGCCCTGCTGGGCAGCCTCACCAACGCCCTGCTGGGCCTCGCGGAGAAGAAGCTGCTGAGGAGGTGGGCATGACCGCCACGGACACGGCTGCCACCGGCACGGCCCCCGCCGAGACGCGTCTGGTCGAGACCCGCACCTTCGCCCCGGACCCCGCCCTCGCCGGCACCTGGAACGTCGGCCCCGGGATGCACGAGCGCGCCGCCGCGGATCCGCTCGGCTTCTGGGAGGAGGCCGCGCGGCGGCTGGAGTGGACCACGCCCTGGCACACCGCGCTCGAGTGGGAGCCGCCCGTCACCGATCCGGCCACGGGGGACCTCTCCGTCCCCGCGGCCCGCTGGTTCGCGGGCGGGCGGCTGAACGTCGCCGAGAACTGCGTGGACCGGCACGTGCGCGCCGGGCGGGGCGGCAAGGTCGCCCTGCACTTCGAGGGCGAGCCGGGGGACCGGGAGTCCGTCACCTACGAGGACCTCCGGCGCCGCGTGTCCCAGGCCGCGAACGCCCTGACGGACCTCGGGATCGTCCCCGGCGACCGGGTCGTGGTCTACCTGCCCGTGCTGGTCGAGACCGTCGTCATCGCTCTCGCCTGCGCCCGGATCGGCGCCGTGCACTCCCTCGTCTTCGGCGGGTTCAGCGCCGAGGCGGTGCGCTTCCGGCTCCAGGACACGGGTGCGAAGCTGCTGGTCACGAGCGATGGGCAGTTCCGCCGCGGACAGGCGGTCGAGGTGAAGTCCGCCGCCGACGAGGCCGCACGCGACCTGCCCCACCTCGAGCACGTGCTCGTCGTGCGCCGCACCGGGCAGGACATCGCCTGGACCCCGGGCCGCGACGTGTGGTGGCACGAGAGCGTGGGAAGGGCGAGCACCGAGCACGAGGCCGCGGCCTTCGACGCCGAGCACCCGCTGTTCATCATCTACACGTCCGGCACCACCGGGAGGCCCAAGGGCCTGGTCCATACCTCCGGCGGCTACCTCACCCACGCCTCCTGGTCGCACTGGGCGCACTTCGACGCGAAGGACTCCGACGTCCACTGGTGCACGGCCGACCTCGCCTGGGTCACCGCCCACACCTACGAGA
>CAZHSL010000467.1:0-2555 GCA_964535185.1 uncultured Corynebacterium sp. | reverse complement strand
GCCGACCAGGTGGTGTTCATGGACGAGGGCCGCATCATCGAGCGCGGCACCCCCGGCCGGCTCATCGACCACCCGGAGTCCGAGCGCCTGAAGGGCTTCCTCGCCTCGGTGCTGTGAGGGCGGCAGTCGTCGGCCCGGCCACCATTTTCCGGCTGCCGCCACTGTCGCGGCGCCGTGCCGCCGGCCCGGCCACCGCTTTCCTGTCGCGGGCGTGAGTTGAACGGGTATAGGGCGTTCAACTCACGCAGGAGGCAGGAATCCGGTGGCGGTACGGGCGGGGACGCCAGGACGCCGCAGGGCACCCGTCTCATCGGATGCGCTGCGGCGTACGGGGTGGAGCGGGTCACGCTGCGGGGATCTCGAACTCCCCGCGGAACTCCGGCACGGTCTCGTCCTCACCCAGGATCTCCAGCTCGGGTCGCACGTACGCTCCCTTGATGGTGTCACCGGTGGTCTCGACGTAGATCGGGATGTACCCGGTGGCCTCGCCGTCTCGGCGCGACTGGCCGTCGAAGTACTCGTAGCCGGCCTCGATCAGCTCGTCGTCGGCGCTGGCCGCGTAGTTGACCTCTTCGCCGCCGTCCTCCAGGACGAAGTCCCGCTGACTGATGACGCCGCCGTAGATGTCACCGGGCGTCACCGCGACCTCGAGGTAGATCATCTCGCCGTCGGGGTTGTCCGAGGCCATGTAGTACTCGGTCGGGTTGCCGCGCACCGCGGAGACGACGGTGATCACGTCGCCGGTCTCCTCGTCGGTGAACTCCGTGCCGATCTCGACCACGGTCGCCTCCGAGCTGTCGCCGCCCTGCGCGGAGTCGTCCTCGGAATCCTCCGCCTCGTCGGCCGAGCCCTCGGTGCTGTCATCCGTCTCCGCAGCGTCGGCGCCCTCCTCGGCGTCCCCGGCCGCGGCGTCCTCCTCGGCCGCCTCGTCGGCGGCTCCCTCTGCAGCGCCCTCCTCCTCGGTCACGGAGGTGCCGTCCCCCTCACGCGCCTCGTCGGCGGGGGCCTCCTCACCGCCGCCGCAGGCGCTCAGCGCAAGCATGGCGGCGGCCGCCAAGATGGTGCCTCGGGTGAAGATCGTCCTAGACATGATGTCCTCCTCGTCTCGTCGTACCCCCAACGTAACCGCAGGTCAGAGGCATGGCGATGGGGAGAGCTACCCATACAGACCTCCCCATGCAGAACTCCCCATGCCCAGTTCCCCATGGGCCGGTCCTCACGGGCGGAGGCCCTCTGCAGGACGGTCAGGTGAGCGCCAGCTGCCCCGCCTTGCGCCGACCGAAATCACCGACCTCGTCGAGGATCGCGAGGATGTCGCGCTGCGTACGCTCCCAGTGGTTCCAGACCTGGCCGTAGCTCACGCGCAGCACCTGCAGCCCGTGTCGGAGGGCCCGCAGATCACGCCGCCGATCCCGGCCGAAAGCACCCTCATCGCTGTGGTGCCCGCGGCCGTCGATCTCCAGGAAGAGCCCGCCGACGTAGGCGTCCACATAACCGACGCCCTCCACGAAGACCTGCTGTTCGACCTGGAAACCTCGGCGGCGCAGCCAGCGCACGACCCGCGTCTCGGTGCCGGAGTCGCTCGCGGAGGAGAGAGGGCCGATGCGGGAGCGGCATTTGTGGGGTGAATCGTCGAGGATCTGCTGCACCTCGGACGGCGTGAGCAGGCCCCGCTCCATCGCGGACTCGAGCAGGATCGCGGCGGTCTCCCCGTCGCAGCAGCGCACCGCGTGACGCAGTGCGAGGGGGAGGGAGGCGACCGCGTCGGGCTCGGGCCAGGAGCGGTCCCTCGGGGCGTGCCGTCTCATCAGCGCGGGAAGGGAGCCGCCTTTCCCGGCACGGTGGACGTGCAGGACGTCCGGTTCGGAGACGGCGCCCTCCGGGATCCACAGACCGTGCAGCTGGGCCGCGTCCACGCAGGTGAGACGGAAGCCGGCCGTCAGGGCACGGACCACGGCCGGATGCGCGGTGGGCAGCGCGTACCAGCCGTGGACGATCCGACGCAGCTCCCCGCGCTCGAGAGCCGCGCGGAGCGTCCACGGAGTGAACCCGAGTGCGGGCAGGTCGCCGCGCCGCGCGACGCCGAGCTGCTCCGGCCCCAGGCGCAGCATGCCCCGCGGGCGACGGCGCGGACGGCGGGGGCGGCGTGCGCTCGCCGGCAGGGTCAGGGTGCTGGGGCCGTACATGCCCCGAGTCTGGGCGCGGACAGGGCGGAGCCGGCGATGGGCTGCCCTCGCTGTGGACAGCAGAGCTCTGGGGAGGAAAGGTCCGCCACCGGGAAAGTGCCGTATGTGTGAGTTGAACGGCGTATGAGCGTTCAACTCACGTATACGTCAGGAATCTGGTGGCTCACCCCGCCGCGCCCCGCCTCACCACTCCAGGATCTGCCAGCGCTTCTTCTTCGCGACGGAGTAGAGGCCGAGGTCCGGGGAGACGGCGGCCGGGGTGCCCACGAGATCGAGCCAGGCGGCGTCCGCGTGGGAGTCGCCGTAGCCGTAGGACTCCTTGAGGTCCGCGCCGTGCTGGGCGGCGTACTTGCGCAGCCAGTTCGCGCG
>CAZHSL010000466.1:0-2556 GCA_964535185.1 uncultured Corynebacterium sp. | reverse complement strand
GCTGACCAAGGCGTCCCGGATCTGCTCGCGCTCGAGCCAATCGCCGAAGACCTCGACCATCGAGGGGGTGAAGAGCATGGCGGTCCTTCCACAGGGGCCTGATCCCGCGCCGGCGCATCGCGGTGGGCGCGGGGAGCACGACTGTCGGCTCCGTGCCGGTGCCCCCTCAGGATGCCGTACAAAACGGACATTCCGGGGGAGTGTCCGCCTGATGCCACGACGAGCAACGTTCCCGCTCAGCGACACCATCCTCGTCATGGCGACCCGGCCCGGAGCCGCGCATGCCCCTCGCGCTGCGCTTCGTGAATCCGACGCAGCTGGGCGCGCGGATCGGCGACACCCGCGGACTGACGACGACCGACGACGACCACTGCTGACCCCACGGTTCACCAAGCACCCCCTGCAGGCCGTGACGGTCCGCGCTCCGAGGGCCCGACTACAGTGGACAGCATCTCTGCCGCTGGTCGGCCGGGCATGCGGTCATGCGCGTCGCAGGTCCTCACCCGGCCACCGGTCTGCCCCGTGCCCCTGCCCTCCAGGCCCACCCGAAGGAGCCGCACCGTGACCATTGAGGACGACCCCGCGCCGCGACAGACAGACACCGAGCCGAGCAGGGCGGACCGCCGCCGCGGCGAGATCACCCTCGACTACGCGCGACCCCCCTACCCGCACAACATCCACCCGGCGCTGGTGCCCGGCATCGGCATCGACGAGCAGCGGCGCCGCTACAGCGTGGACCGGCTCGTCTTCGCCGTGGCCGGAACCCTCGCCGTGGCCTTCGTGATCTGGGGCATCGTCGCCACCGCGAGCGTGAGCACGGTCGCCAACGCGGCCTACGCCTGGACCATGACCCACCTGGGCTGGCTGTTCAACGCGGTGGCCACCGTCGTGCTGGTTGCGCTGCTGGGACTGGCGCTGAGCAGGTACGGGAAGATCCCGCTCGGCAAGGACGGGGAGAAGCCCGAGTTCTCCACCTTCTCCTGGGTCGCGATGCTCTTCGCCGCCGGCCTCGGCATCGGGGTGATGTTCTGGGGCCCCTCCGAACCGCTGACCTACTTCCTCTTCCCGCCGCCGCTGACCAACGAGCCCGAATCCACCGAGGCGCTGCACACGGCCCTGGCCCAGACCTACTACCACTGGGGCTTCCACGCCTGGGCGATGTACGCCCTGGTGGGTGGCGCGGTCGCCTACGCCGCCTACCGTCGCGGGCGCACCCTGCTGATGTCCTCGATCTTCCAGCGGCTGTTCGGCACCCACCGCACCGAGGGCTGGGCAGGACAGCTGGTGGACATCTTCGCGATCATCGCGACGCTGTTCGGCACCGCCGCCGCGCTCGGGATCGCGGCGCTGCAGATCGGTGAGGGCGTCGTCATCGTCTCGGGCGCCTCGGAGCTGACCAACACCATCCTGCTGCTGATCATCGCGGTGCTCTCGATCGGCTTCGTGATCTCGGCCGTCTCCGGGGTCTCGCGCGGGATCCGCTACCTCTCCAACATCAACATCGTGCTCACGATCGGCTTCACCGGGCTGATCTTCCTGCTGGGCCCCACCCTGTTCCTGCTGAACCTGCTGCCCTCGGCCGTGATGGAGTACATCGGCTCGCTGCTGGAGTTCATGGCGCGCTCGGCCTCCTGGGGCCAGGACACGCTCGACTTCCAGTCCAGCTGGACCGTGTACTACTGGGCGTGGTGGATCTCCTGGTCGCCGTTCGTGGGCATCTTCATCGCCCGCATCTCCCGCGGCCGCACCATCCGCCAGTTCCTCCTCGGCGTCATCCTGATCCCGTCCTCGCTGCTGTTCGTGGCCTACGGGATCATGGGCGGCACGGCCATCCAGATGTACCGCGAGGGCGGCCTGGGGGCGATCGAGCAGGTCAACCCCGCCGAGGTGCTGTTCTCCATCGTCGAGAACCTGCCGCTGGCCGGCGTCATGCCGGTGCTGATCATGGGCATCCTGGCGATCTTCTTCATCACCGCAGCGGATTCCGCCTCGGTGGTGATGGGCATCCTCACCACCCGCGGCAGCCAGAACCCGCCGAAGCCGCTGGTGGTCTTCTGGGGCCTGGTGATGGCGGGGATCGCCGTGGTGATGCTGCTGCTGGGTGACGGAACCGCGCTCGAGGGGCTGCAGTCGCTGGTGATCATCACCGCCGTGCCGTTCGCCGTGGTGATGCTCCTGATCATCGTCGCCTGGTTCCGGGAGCTGCGCACCGACCCGCACACCCTGCGCCAGCAGTACGCCGAGGCCGCGGTCAGCAACGCCGTCGTGGACGGGGTCGACCGCTTCGACGACGACTTCAGCCTGCAGGTGGTGCGGGCGGAGCCGGGCGAGGGCGCCGGCGCCGACATCGACTCCACCCACGCGGACTACACCGAGTGGTACCAGCGCACCGACGAGCACGGCGAGCCCGTCGGCTTCGACTTCGAGACCGGGGCGTGGGCCGACGGCTGGAGCCCGGAGACCGGCGAGATCGAGACCGTCACTCCCGACGGGGACGACCACGGCACGGAACCGACCACGGAGAGGGGAACCACCTCATGAGACCGAACATCGTCG
>CAZHSL010000465.1:0-2567 GCA_964535185.1 uncultured Corynebacterium sp. | reverse complement strand
TCGGGGTCGATGCCGTGGTGCCGTGGATCGCGCGGCGCTCGGTGTCCGTCTGGCGTGGGGAGAAGCTGCGCAAGGGCCGCGCGAAGTGGGAGGCGACCGCCCGCGCTGCGGTCAAGCAGTGCCGCCGCCCCGGCATCCCCGAGGTCGGCGAGCCCGTGACCACGGCACAGCTGCTCGCGCAGCTGCGCGAGCGCACGGCCGACGGCGCCTGGGTGCTGGTGCTGCACGAGCAGGAGTCCGTCGGCCTCATGAGCCTCGCCGAGCAGCTGCGTTCCGCGAGCGAGGACGGCCTCGAGGAGATCCTCGTGATCGTCGGCCCCGAGGGCGGGATCGACCCCGAGGAGCTCGCACAGCTGCTGGAGGCCGGCGCCCGCTCCGTGCTGCTGGGCCCCGAGGTGCTGCGCTCCTCGACCGCCGGACCCGCCGCCGTCGCGGTGCTCAGCGCACTGTTGGGGCGCTGGGGCTGAGACGCGCGGCGGCCCCGCCGGGACCGGAGCTCCGACGGGGCCGCGACGAGGGCGGGTGGCTCAGCTGACGCTGACGGGCACCTGCGAGGTGATCGCCGTCAGTCGCTCGCGCAGCGCAGCGGTCTTCTCCTCGGCGACGAACAGCTCGCCCTCGACGGAGAGGTCCTCACGGAAGCCCAGGCCGAACGAGCCGACCACATCGGCGCCGACGCGGGTCATGAGCGTCTCGAGCATCGGCAGCACCTCGCCCGCCGCCGCCCAGCCGTAGCCGACGAGCACCGTGGGCAGTCCCACCCATTCGGTGTAGAGGTAGTCGATCGCGTTCTTCAGCGCGCCGGGGTAGGCGCCGTTGTACTGCGGGGTGAGGATCACCACGGCGTCGAGCGCGTCGATCCGCTCGGCCCAGGCCTGGGCGTGCGGGGTCGTCCTGGGCTGCTGAGCCTTCGGGGGCAGGGTCTCGTCGAAGGCCGGCAGGGCCACCTCGCGCAGGTCGATGAGATCGATGTCCGTCCCGTCCGGAGCGGCATCTCGGACCCACTGGGCGACGTGGGCGCCCACGCTGTTCGGGCGGGCACTGGACTGGATGATTCCGAGCTTCGTCATAGTGGTTTAAACTTCTCATACCTTTCGGGGCTTCCCCAACTCGGGGTGGCGTTCCTCGCTCCCGTAGACTCCCCAGCATGGGAACGAACGTCAACGAGCACGACACGGACCGTCACGAAGCGGACTGCCTCTTCTGCAGGATCATCGCCGGGGAGATCCCCTCCGAGCGGGTCCACGAGGACGAGGAGGTCATCGCCTTCGAGGACCTGCACCCCCAGGCGCCCGTCCACGTGCTCGTCGTCCCCCGCGAGCACCGGCGGGACGTCACCGAGCTCGCCGAGGACCCGACCCTGCTGGCCCACACCGCGACCGTCGCGGGGAGGATCGCGGCCGAGCGCGGCGACGGCGACTTCCGCCTGATCTTCAACACCGGTCCCGGTGCCGGACAGAGCGTCTTCCACGTGCACGCGCACGTCCTCGCGGGCGGGAAGCTCGCAGAAGGAGAACTGTGACGGACCCCCTCAGCCCGGCCCCCGGCCGGCCCCCGGAGATCCTCGAGCGCAAGCTCGCGATCCCCGACCACCTCAGCCCCTTCCAGGTGCTGGGGGAGAACGACCAGGCCCTCGCCGCTCTCGAGGACGCGGTGCCCGACACCGACGTCCACGTGCGCGGTCACCAGGTCACCCTGCGGGGCACCGAGGAGGCGCTGCGCCGCAGCATGCACATCATGCGCTCCCTCATCGAGCTGGCGAGCACCGGCCAGGCCGTGACCGCCGAGGCCGTCCAGCGCGCCGCGAACCTCTACGGCGACGACCGCGCGAACGGGAGGAAGCTCGAGCAGGTGCTCTCGCGCACGATCCTCTCCTCCCGGGGTCGCACCATCCGGCCCAAGACGGTGGGGCAGAAGACGTACATCGAGGCGATCGAGTCCTCGACCGTGACCTTCGGCATCGGGCCGGCCGGCACCGGCAAGACCTACCTCGCCGTCGCCATGGCGGTGCAGCAGCTGCTGAGCAAGCAGATCAACCGGATCATCCTCACCCGGCCGGCGGTCGAGGCGGGGGAGCGGCTCGGCTTCCTGCCCGGCGGGCTCAACGAGAAGATCGACCCGTACCTGCGGCCCCTGTACGACGCGCTGCACGACATGCTCGATCCCGAGTCGATCCCGCGCCTGATGGCCGCCGGCACCATCGAGGTCGCACCGCTGGCCTACATGCGCGGGCGCACCCTGAACGATGCGTTCATCATCCTCGACGAGGCGCAGAACACCACCCCCGAGCAGATGAAGATGTTCCTCACCCGCCTGGGTTTCAACTCCACCATGGTGGTCACCGGCGACGTCACCCAGGTCGACCTCCCAGGTGCCCAGCAGAGCGGCCTGCGGGTGGTCGAGAAGGTGCTCGCCGGCATCGACGACATCTCCTTCTGCCGCCTCTCCTCCCGCGACGTGGTGCGCCACCGACTGGTCAGCGACATCGTCGAGGCCTACGGCCGCTGGGAGGTCCGCCCGGGAGGCAGCCGAGACTCCCGCCACCGCCCGACCAAGGGGAACCACGC
>CAZHSL010000464.1:0-2571 GCA_964535185.1 uncultured Corynebacterium sp. | reverse complement strand
TCCAGCGCCTGGGCGGCGCGAAGGTGGGCGACAAGACCATGGTCGACGCCGCCGCACCCTTCCGGGAGACCCTGGAGAAGGCCTTCACCGGCGACAACGCCGCAGAGGCGATCCTCGAGGCCGCCGGCGTGGCTCGCGAGGCGGCTGACGCGACCGCGGACATCACCGCGACCCTGGGGCGCGCCCGGGTGCTCGGCGAGAAGTCGATCGGCACCCCCGACCCGGGCGCGATCTCCTTCTCGATCCTCATGAAGGAGCTCGGGCAGCACCTGTCCTGACCCGGCGCCCGCCCGGCGCGCCGACGACCACCACGTGCCCCGCGACCACGGGCGCCACGCACGACCACCACAACGAAGGAGGAGCTCATGGCTCTGAAGATCATCGTCGGCGGCGACAACGCCGGCTTCGGCTACAAGGAAGAGCTCAAGGCCCTGCTCGAGGGCGACGACCGCGTCGAGTCGGTCTTCGACGTCGGCGTCGGCTCGGCCGACGACGGCACCTACTACCCGAACATCGCCACCGCCGCCGCGGAGAAGATCGCCGCCGGCGAGGCGGATCGGGCCCTGCTGATCTGCGGCACCGGCCTGGGCGTCGCGATCGCGGCGAACAAGGTGCCCGGCGTCCGCGCCGTCACCGCGCACGACCTCTACTCCGTCCAGCGCTCCGTGCTCTCGAACAACGCACAGGTGCTGACGATGGGGGAGCGGGTCGTCGGCCTGGAGCTCGCGAAGGAGCTGGTCAAGGTGTGGCTGGACCTCGAGTTCGACCCGAACTCGTCCTCCGCCGCCAAGGTCGACGCGATCTGCGCCTACGACGGCTCCCTCGAGCAGAACTGACCCCGCGCGGGGACGCGCCGCCCGGCGCGTCGCGCTCGCGTCGCGCCCTCGCGCCGCGCCCTCGCGCCGCCCCGAGCCGCGATTGTCAGATTCCGTGCCAGATCCGTGCCGGAAGTGGCTCGGAACCTGACGATCCCGCACCGCGCCGCCCGGCGGGGCCGCCCCGCGGCCCCCGCCGCGGTGCGCACAGCGCCACCCCACGGCGCACGACGAAGGAGAGACATGAGCACCCTGTGGGTCGGCACCAGCTGGAAGATGACCAAGACCCTCGCCGAGGCGCGCGCCTGGGCGGAGGGGCTGCGTGATCACCTCGCCGGGGCGGCCGACCCCGCCGTGCAGCCCTTCGTGATCCCCTCCTTCACCGCCACCACCACCGTCGCCGGCATCCTCGGGGAGGACTCCCCCGCCCTGCTGGGCGTGCAGAACGCCCACTGGGAGGATGCCGGCGCGTGGACCGGTGAGGTCTCCGTGGCACAGGCGAAGGACGCCGGTGCGCAGATCGTCGAGATCGGGCACTCCGAGCGGCGCGAGCACTTCGGCGAGACCATCCGGACCACGCAGCTCAAGGTCGCCGCGGCGCTCCGCCACGGCCTGACCCCGCTGCTGTGCATCGGGGAGAGCGCCGAGGTGAAGGAGGCGGGCGGCTCGAGCGAGTTCATCCTCGACCAGGCCCGTGGCGCCCTCGCCGGCCTCTCGCCCGAGGAGCTCTCGCGCGTCGTCATCGCCTACGAACCGATCTGGGCGATCGGCGAGGCGGGCCGGCCGGCCACCGTCCCCGAGCTGATCGACCCCTTCGCCGCCCTGGGCGCCGAATACGGCGGGAAGGTCACGGGGCTGCTCTACGGCGGCTCGGTGAACCTCGACAACGCCGCCGATCTGCTCGGCATCGAGCATGTGACCGGGCTGTTCATCGGCCGCACCGCCTGGCAGCTGGACGGGTACCTCGAGCTGCTGCAGATCGCGCAGGCGCACGCCGAGCGCTGAGGGATCGGGGGATAGCCCCCTGCCGCCGCTCAGGGCGCCGCGATAGCCTGGAAACCGTCGATGGCTGGGCCGAGGGCACGCCTCGCGATGACCGTCGGAGTCCCCCGTCGTCGACCTCAGCTCCTTCCGAGAGGTCCGCGGATGTCCATGAACGCTCAGAACCCAGCGCCGCAGCAGCAGCCGGCGCGACGGGACGGCCTGCCTCCGCGCTCCGACACCTCCGCCCGCCGCAGCGGGCCTCTCCCCCGGCCCCTCGCCCCGCAGCGGCCCGCGCCCTGGGCCCCGGGGCAGCGCCCGCTGGTGGGGAAGGTCCACTCCCCGCGCTCCACGGCCGTGGTGCCCCGCCGTCGGCGCGGTCGCTGGCTCACCCACGGCGTGCCCTCCGTGCTCGCCGGTGCGTTCGGCATCGGCAGCTTCGTCACCCTCGGTGTGAGCAGCCTGCTGGGCGGCGCCGGGCTGCTCGCCCCACTGCTGGCCGGCCTCGGGATCGCCGCGGTGGTCGGCGGCGGCAGCGCCTTCCTGCTGCGCAACCGGGAACCGCGCCCGGTGCGGCTGGGGCGCGGCGACACTGAGATCCCGGCCGCGACCCGCACCATGCTCGAGAAGGTGGTCAAGGACTCCCGCCAGCAGCGCCGGCGCGTGCAGCGGATGCAGCGCCGGGCCCGCGGCTCGGCGGTCTCGCAGATCCTGCAGCGCGCCGAGACGCTGCTGCTGAGGATCGATGCGCTGCTGGGCTCCGCGGCGATCCAGT
>CAZHSL010000463.1:0-2571 GCA_964535185.1 uncultured Corynebacterium sp. | reverse complement strand
TACTTCGAGAAGCCGCGCACCACCGTCGGCTGGAAGGGCCTGATCAACGACCCGCACCTGAACGGCTCCCACGACATCGCCACCGGCCTGCGCCGCGCGAGGACCTTCCTGCGCGAGGTCGCCGCGCTCGGCCTGCCCACCGCGACCGAGTTCCTCGAACCGATCAGCCCGCAGTACATCGCCGACCTCATCTCCTGGGGCGCGATCGGCGCTCGCACCACCGAGTCACAGATCCATCGCCAGCTGGCCTCCGGCCTGTCGATGCCGATCGGCTTCAAGAACGGCACCGACGGCAACGTGCAGGTGGCGCTCGACGCGATCGCGGCGGCCGCGGCACCGCAGTCCTTCCTCGGCATCGGGGCCGACGGCCGCGCGAACCTGGTGACCACCACCGGCAATCCCGACCCGCATCTGATCCTGCGCGGCGGCGCCGACGGACCGAACTGGGGCCCCGGCCCCGTGCGCGCCGCGGCGGAGCGCCTGAGCGACGCCGGCCTCCCGCAGCGCCTGGTCATCGACGCCAGCCACGGCAACTCCGGCAAGGACCACGTGCGCCAGGCCGAGGTCGCGACCATGCTCGTCGACCAGATCGCGGTCGACGGGACGGCCGTGGCCGGGGTGATGCTCGAGAGCAACCTGCTCGGCGGCGCGCAGACGCTCGACGTCGGCGCCGGGCCCGCGGGCCTCGTGCGCGGCCGGTCCGTCACCGACAAGTGCATGGACTGGGAGACCACCGAATCCGTGCTGCGCGCGCTCGCCGGAGGCGCGCAGCGCCGGCAGGCGAGGGCATGAGGACCGCGCGGGGCCGACGGCTCGCGAGCAGCCCTCGCGCAGACGGAGCGCGCCGCTCTAGGGTCGACGGCGAGCACCGCAGCCGATCCCGAGGAGATGCGTCCATGTCCCCGTCCACCGCCCGTCGGCCGCTGATCGGCGCGGCGTCGCCCGACCACCTGCACGTGATGACGTTCAACCTCCGCTTCGACGGCTCGGACACCACCGTGGCGGGCGATCCCGACCACTGGCCCGACCGTCGGCCGCACCTGATCGAGCTGCTCGAGCGGGAGCGGCCCACGCTGCTGGGCGTCCAGGAGGCGCTGTTCAGCCAGCTGCCCGCGCTCCGCGAGGCGCTGCCCGGCCACGAGATGATCGGCTTCGGCCGCGACGGCGGCAGCGCCGGGGAGCACGCCGCGATCCTCTACGACCCCGAGCGGCTGCGGGTGCGGGAGTGGGACCAGTTCTGGCTCTCCGACACCCCGGACCGGATCGGCTCGGTCACCTGGGGCCACACCGTCACCCGCATCGCGGTGTGGGCACGGATGGAGGACCTCGCCACCGGGCGGGAGCTCGCGATGCTCAACACCCACTTCGACCACGAGTCCGCACCGGCCCGCCTCAGGAGCGCGCAGATGCTGATCGACCTGGTCGAGGGCGGCCGGCTTGCGCAGCTGCCCACCCTGATCACCGGCGACTTCAACTCCGCCGCGCATGCCTCGGGCGCCTACCGCGCGCTCGTCACCGACGGGCCGTTCGCGGACACCTGGGAGACGGCGGCGGAGCAGCTCACCCCGGCCTGGGGCACGTTCCCCGACTACCAGGAGCCGGTCGAGGGCGGCGAGCGGATCGACTGGGTGCTGGCCACCGAGGAGTTCACCGTGCACCGGGCGGCGATCAACGCCTCCACCGGCCACCGCGCCGCCCCCTCCGACCACGCCCCGGTGCAGGCCCTGATCTCCCTGGACAGCTGAGGGAATACCGCCGACGCGCACGGCGTTGAGGACCGGGCCCTCCTCGCCCCGCCCACGTCAGGAGACCCCATCACCGCCACCGTGCTGCCCACCCTCACCGACCAGGCCCAGCGCCTGATCGACCTCGGCCTCCACGCCCTCGCCGGCCTCACCGCGCCGCAGCTGCACGCCGCCGCCGCGCAGCACGGCGCAGAGCGCACCGACGCGCTGCTCACGATCGACCCGGCGCTCGCACCGCCCTCGGCCCTGGCCCCGTTGATGCGGCGCGGGGACAGACCCGGCTTCGTGGTCGAGGACATGACCGACGTGGACGCCTTCGCCCCCACCGGCATCGAGCTGCCGCACGGCCCGCTCCACCTCGTCGAGGGCCTCGAGCGGGGCGATGACCTCAGCAACCGGACACCCGAGGAGGCGCTGACGGCGATCACCGCCCGCGACCGCTCCCCGCTGCTGCTCACGGAGGGACTGCACTGGGTGCTCCAGCAGCCGGAGATCCTCGAGCGGGGCCGCTGCTTCATGACCATCGGCTCCCGCCTCACCAAGCCCACCGGGAAGCTCGACTCCCGCACCCCGGCGCTGTGGATCTCGGGCGGCACCGGCCGCGACGGGAAGGACCGCAAGGACGCCCCGAAGCTCGGCTGGTGCTGGTGGAAGAACCGCCACACCTGGCTCGGCATCGCCTCCGCCGCGGGCCGCCGCGCGGGCTGAGGCCGACGGAAGCCCCTTCGCCCTGCCACCGGGCGCGGGTGCGGTCGTGAGCCCGGCGATCGATCCCTGTCCTCCACGCCACCAGATTCCTGCCCTATATGTGAGTTGAACGGCTATA
>CAZHSL010000462.1:0-2632 GCA_964535185.1 uncultured Corynebacterium sp. | reverse complement strand
CCAGGGCCGGGTGCCGTAGATCGCCTCGCCGTGTGCGGCGAGCCACTCCCCCAGCTGCTCGAGCGCCGCGGACTGCAGCGCGGGGACCGACCCGTCGGCGCGGGGACCGACGTTGATCAGCAGGTTCCCGTTCTTGGAGACCACGTCCACCAGCAGGCGGATCAGCGCCGTGCCGTCGAGGGCGTGCTCGGCCGATTCGTCGGCGTTGTACCCGAACGAGAGGCCCAGCCCGCGCGTGGATTCGAAGGGCTCCGCCTGCACGGAGGTGATGTCCTGGTACTCCCGGGTGAGCACGCCGTGCACGGGCACGCCCCAGCGGTCGTTGATCATGCCGTCCGGCACGGCGGCGAGGTGGTCGCGGAAGAGCTGCTGGAGGGAGTCGGGGCCGTCGTACTTGCCGGCGTCGGGCCAGTCGATGTCGTTCCAGAGGATGTCCGGGGCGAAGCGGTCGATCAGCTCGCGCAGCTGCGCCGCGGCGAAGGCGGCGAAGGCGGGATCGTTGCGGCGCAGCGCGAACAGCTCGTCGTTCGAGGTCAGCGGCGGGAAGTCGCTGACATGCCAGTCGTGGGCACCGGAGTAGTACAGGCCCAGCCTCATCCCCTCGGCACGGGTCGCGGCGGCGAGCTCGGCGAGGAGGTCGCGGCCCGGTCCGCGCCGCGCCGCGGTGAAGGGCGTGGTCGCCGAGTCCCAGAGGCAGAAGCCGTCGTGGTGCTTGGTGGTGGGCACGAGGTAGCGGGCACCGGCGCGGGAGGCGAGGCGCGCGATCCCTGCCGCGGCGTCCTCGCGGGGATGCCAGTCGTCGGCGAAGTCCTCGTAGCTGTGGCCGACTCCGTGGAGCTGCTCGTGGCGGTCCTTCGTGGGGCTGCCGTCGATGCGCACCGTGTTCGCGTACCACTCGGCGTACTGGTGGCGGGCGTAGGCGGTCTCGGCGGTGACGTCGCTGCGGTCCAACACATCGGCCCAGGCCGGGACCGAGTACAGGCCCCAGTGCACGAAGATCCCGAGCTTCGCGTCGCGGTACCAGTCCGGGACGGCGGTGTCGGGGTAGGCGCTCGCGGGGGCGGCGTCGGCCGGCCCGTGGCGGTCATCGAAGCTGATCATGGTGGGCTCCTGGAGGGCCGTGCCTGGCGGCGTCATCGCGCGGGTGCAAGGATGGACGCCACGCTATCAACCGTTTAAGCCACGGAGCTCCCATGACTGCGCCGCTGCAGACCTCGCCCGCTCGCCCCCGGATCGCCCTCGCCGGCATCGCCATCGAGTCCTCGACGTTCACCCCGTACCGCTCCTCGGCGGCCGACTTCGAGGTGCGCCGCGGAACCGAGGAGATCCTGGAGCGCTATCCCTTCGACGTGCCGGACGCCGAGTACGTCGGCATCCTCCACGCTCGCGCCCTGCCCGGCGGGCAGCTGGACCGCGAGGTGTACGAGGGCTGGAAGGCGGAGATCGTGGACGGCCTCGCCGCCGCGGTCGAGGAGGCGCCGCTGGACGGCTTCTTCTTCGACATCCACGGCGCGATGAGCGTGGTGGGCCTGGACGACGCCGAGGGCGACCTGATCACCGCGATACGGGCCGTCATCGGTCCCGAGACGGTGGTGGGCACGGCGATGGACCTGCACGGCAATGTCTCGCACACCCTGTTCGAGGCGTGCGACCTCATGACCTGCTACCGCCACGCCCCGCACATCGACGCGTGGGAGACGCGCGAGCGCGGACTGCGGGACCTGGTCGCGACCGCCGCGCGGGTGCGGGACGGCGGCGCGCGCCCCCACAAGGCGCTCGTGCACGTGCCGATCCTGCTTCCCGGGGAGAAGACCTCCACCCGCATCGAGCCGGCGAAGTCGCTGTACGCGCGGATCCCGGAGCTCACCGAGCGGGACGGCGTCACGGACGTGTCCTACTGGATCGGCTTCGCCTGGGCGGATCAGCCCCGCTGCAAGGCCGCGATCGTCGCCTTCGGGGACGGCGCGGAGGCGGTCGAGGGCGCGGCGCTCGAGCTCGCCACGGCGGTCTGGGAGAAGCGGCACGCCTTCGAGTTCGTCGCCCCCACCGGGACGTTCGACGAGTGCCTCGACCAGGCGATCGCCTCCTCGGCGCGCCCGTTCTGGATCTCCGACTCCGGCGACAATCCCGGCGCGGGCGGGGCCGACGACACCACCTACGCGCTCGCCCGCCTCGCCCAGCGGCCCGAGATCCTCGCCGACGAGGTGAGCGCGCTGATGGTCTCGCTGGTGGACCCGGCGACGACCGATGCCGCCTGGTCGGCCGGCGTGGGAGGGCGGCTCTCGGTCCGGGTGGGCGGGACGATCGACGCCCGAGAACCCGGGCCCATGCCGCTCGCCGTCGAGGTCGCGGCGCTGGACGAGTCGGCCCCGACGGGCCGCGCCGCCGCGCTGCGGGTGCTGGCGGCGGCGCCGTCGGCCGAAGCGGACGTCCTCGCCGCTGCCCGGCCGACGGGCCTGACCGTGGTGGTCACCGCCCGGCGTTCCCAGTGGGCGACCCGTGACATGTTCGCCCGGCTGGACCTGTCGATGACCGGCTTCGACATCGTCACCGTGAAGATGGGCTACCTCGAGCCCGACCAGTACGAGGCCGCCGCGGACTGGCTGCTCGCCCTCACCCCGGGCGGCGTGGA
>CAZHSL010000461.1:0-2633 GCA_964535185.1 uncultured Corynebacterium sp. | reverse complement strand
ACCATCCGCTTCTCCGGCACCGAGCCGGTGATCCGCGTGTTCTCCGAGGCGGAGACCGCCGAGGAGGCGCAGGAGCTCTCCCGTACCGTGGCCACCCATTACCGTCTGGGAGCATGATGACGACCCCCACCCCGAATTCCACCCCCAGCACCTCCACCCCGAGCGGCCCGAGGATCACCACCGCCGTGGTCCTCGCCCGCGGCCTCGGCTCGCGCATGCGCGCCGCGGGCCAGGGCAGCCTGAGCGCGGAGCAGGCCGCCGCCGCGGCGTCCGGGCACAAGGCCCTGATGCCGCTGGGCGAGCACCGCCTGATCGACTACTCGCTCAGCGCCCTGGCCGATGCCGGCGTCCGTCGGGCCGTGCTGGTCGTCGCGCCCGAGCACGAGGAGTTCTCCCGCCACCTCGCCGAGCTCGCCCCCTCCCGCCTCGAGGTGACCCTCGCCGTGCAGGCGGAGCCGCGGGGCACGGCCGACGCCGTCGCCTCTGCCCGCGAGGCCGTGGGGGAGGAGCCGTTCATCATGGTCAACGGCGACAACCTCTATCCCGGTGCGGGGATCGCGCGGCTGCTGCAGGCCGAGGGCGATGCCCTGCTCGGCTTCGAGCGCTCCGCGCTGGTGGAGGGCAGCAACATCCCCGCCGACCGCATCGCCGCCTTCGCGCTCATCGAGCAGACCGACGGCCGGCTCGAACGGATCGTGGAGAAGCCCGACGCCGAGACCCTCGCCGCCGCGGGCGAGGACGCCCTGGTGAGCATGAACTGCTTCGCGTTCACCCCGGAGATCTTCGCCGCCTGCGCCCGGATCGAGCCCTCGCCCCGCGGGGAGCTGGAGATCGTCGACGCCGTGCGGGAGCTGGACGCGGTGCAGGTGATCCCCTTCGCCGGCGGCGTCCTGGACCTCTCGCGCCGCGACGACATCGACGAGGTGCAGCGCCGCCTGGCCGGCGTCGAGGTCTCCCTGTGATGCCCGCCGAGGCCACCTGGGTGATGCCCGGGCGGATCGAGGTGCTCGGCAAACACACCGACTACGGCGGCGGCCGGGTGCTGGTCTGCGCGGTGGACCGCGGTCTGACCGTCCGTGCGGAGGCGGCCGACGGACCGCCCGGCACCCTCGAGGCCTCGACCGATGCGTTCCCCGGCGCGCTCCGCCTCGAGGCCGGCACGCCGCCTGCGCTCCCGGCGGGGCACTGGGGTCGGTACGTCCACACCGTCCTCGCCCGCCTCACCGACAACTTCGGTCCGCTGCGGTCGGCCCGGCTCACCGTCTCCTCCGATCTGCCGCCGGCCTCGGGCATGTCCAGCTCGTCGGCGATGATCACCGGGGCCGCGATGGCGCTCGCCGATCTCAACGACCTGCCCGCCACGCAGGCGTGGTCCTCGCAGCTGACGGACCGGATGGCGCTGGCCGGGTACGCCGCCTCGATCGAGAACGGCAAGAGCTTCGGCACGTTGGCGGGCCGGCCCGGCGTGGGCACCAGCGGCGGCTCCCTGGACCATACCGGGATGCTCGCCAGCGAGGAGGGGCGGATCTCCTACGCCGAGTTCGACCCGATGCGCGCCATCGACCGGGTCGCGCTGCCGGAGGGATGGTCCTTCGTGGTGGCCGTCAGCGGGGTGCTCGCCGAGAAGACCGGCGCTGCGCAGGAGCTCTACAACCGGGGCCCGGCTCTGCTGAACGACCTCGTCACCCGCTGGAACCTCGAGACCGGCCGGTCCGACGCCACCGTGCAGGCGGCGCTGCGCTCCCTGGTGGGCGAGGGCCTGCAGGCCCCGCTGCTGCCCGGGGCGGACCTCACCGAGCCGGTGCCCGCCGGCGGCGCGCCGGAGACCTCGCCGCTCGCCGCTGACGCGCGGCTCGACCCGCTGCGGCGCCTGGCCGCCGAGGGCGTCGAGCGGGACCGGCTGGACCAGTTCCTGCTCGAGTCGGCCGTGCTGGTGCCGCGCGCCCACGCGGCGCTGCGGGACGGGGACCTCGACGCCTTCGCGGCCGCGACGACCCTCTCGCAGCAGCTCGCCGAGACGCACCTGCGCAATCAGGTCCCCCAGACCGTCGAGCTGGTGCGCAGCGCCGCCCAGCTCGGTGCCCGCACGGCCTCCGCCTTCGGCGCGGGCTTCGGCGGGAGCGTCTGGGCGCTGGTCCCCACGGCCGACGCGGACGGCTTCGCCGCGGAGTGGCGGGAGCGCTACCTCCGCGCGGACGGGGCGCCGGAGACGGCGAGCACCCTGGTCACCCGGCCGGGAGCGCCGGGCCGACGCGTGGAGCCGCTCAGCGCCTGAGGCGCGGCGGACCGCCGCCCGGCGCCGCGCTGCCGCGCGCCGCGCAGGCACTGCCAAGATTTGCGCGTTGAGGACCGATCCTCGACGCCGCACCAGTCGCCAACGCGGAAAAACTGTTCTCGCGTGAGCGGTGCCGCTCAGGCGTTCCGGTCGGCGCCGCCCACGGCGCGGAACGCCGGCAGCACCACCTCGTCGCGCAGCGCCTGCCGCTGCGCGACCGGGGCGAAGCCGGCATCGAGGCCGGTGAGCACGATCTGCTCGAGGTCCGCGAGGCCCCAGTCGAAGGTCTGCGCGGCCAGCAGCATCTCCCGGGAGGTGCGGGTGCGGCTCATCAGGCGGTTGTCGCTGCTGAGGGCGA
>CAZHSL010000460.1:0-2635 GCA_964535185.1 uncultured Corynebacterium sp. | reverse complement strand
CTAGCAGCCACGCTGGACTCCCGCGGCGCGGACCTGCGCTATGCGCATGCTTCCCACCTCGGCCACTCCGTGGAACGATGGGTACTCAACCGTTCAAGTCATGAGGAGCCGCCATGGTCGTCAGCCCCTATCCCCGTACCGATCTGCAGATGGCGTATTTCCGCACATGGCACGATCGCGTCGCGGATCCCAGCAAGCCCAACTGCTTCGGCGACATCCCTGCCGAGGTCGACGTCGCGTTCGTTTTCCCCGACTTCACACCGCCTGAGAATCCCTTCTGGAACGTACTTCGTGAGGATTACGTCCCCGCGCTGCACGAGCGCGGCACGGCCGTGGTGCGCACCGCGGACATCGGCTCCCTGCTGGACCCCGGCTTCCCCGACACCCCCAGCGGTCACCGCGGCCTCGCCGAGAAGCTGGTGGGGGAGCTCGTGCACGAGCACGGGCTGGACGGACTCGACATCGACATGGAGAACCGGCTCGAACCGGCTGCCGCAGAGCGGGCGGCGAACGTCTTCCACGAGCTGTCCCGGCTGATCGGCAAGGAGTCGGGCACTGACTCCCTGCTCATCTATGACACGAACCTCGGTGGGGATCAGCCGGTCTTCAGCGCGACGGCCGAGCTCTACGACTACGTGCTCGTGCAGTCATACGGACGGAATCTGGAGACCCTGCAGCCCACCTGGGACACCTTCGCACCGCTGATCCCGGCGGAGCGCTATCTGATCGGATTCTCCTTCTACGAGGAGTTCGATCTCAATCGGTGGGACGACACGTCCGAGCCCTTCGCGGACTCCCGAGCCCTCGCCTATGCGCAATGGCAGCCCGAGGGGGAGACCAAAGCCGGCGTGTTCTCCTACGGCATCGATCGTGACGGGGTCGCCTTCCTTGACGACGAGATCACCACCACCGAGTACTCCTGGACGCGGCGCCTCTCGCAGCACCTGCGAGCGAGCTGAGGCGGGCGAGGCACGGTCCGATAGGTCCCCGCGCGAGCGGACGGGGTCGGTACTCCTGGGAGGAGGACCGACCCCGTCAGCCGTCGCAACGGGCGAGGGCCTGCGCGAGAAGATCAGCCGGCGGGCTTGATCGCCTTGAGGAGCTGGGTCATGTTGCCCATTCCGGTCACGCGCGGGAAGTAGTCGACGTCGGCAGGATCCGGGATGCCGGTCCAGTTCATCTCGGTGTACATGATCCCGGTGCCACCGCCCTGGACGGGGGCATGGGGGGCCTGTTCGAGGAACGCCTGTTGGACGCCCTGGACACCCTCGGCGATCTCGTCCTGGGTCTCGGGGGTGTTCAAGGTGGAGACCAGGATCTCCATCTTCTCCGACGCCTCCTCGCCCCAGTCCCAGCGGCCCCAGTTGCCGTTGTGAGTCTCTTCCTCGAGGGGAAGGATCGGCTGGTCGTACATCGTGTAGTTGGACCACGGTGAGCCGGGATAGCCGAGTCCCGTGGCGACGAGGTCGAACTCTCCGGAGGCGAGGATCGTGTCCATGACGTCCTTCGGCTTCGGGTCGAAGGTGACTTTGACGCCGAGATGCTCCTTCCAATTGGAGACCACGATCGGCATGGTCACCATGAACGTCGCGTTGTCGTTCTGGATCTGCAGGCTCAGCGGATGCTCGGTTCCGTCCTTCTCGAGGTTCCCCGCCCCGTTGACGCTCCAACCGGATGCCTCGAGCGCCGTCTTGGCGGCCTCGGCGTCCAGCGCCATCGGCTCATCGAACTCCGGCTGCTGCAGCGATTCGTTGATCACCGGGTCCACGCCTGCGGCGTTGGGCAACGTGTAGCCGATACCAGAAGCTTCCATCACGGCGGTGTAGTCGATCGCGGCGCGGAACGCCTTGCGTACGTTCTCGTCCGCCATCGGGGAGTCCGGCTGTGCGGTCATGAAGGCGATACCCTCCGAGGCACCGTCGGCGATCCAGACGTACTTGTTGGTCTCGGCCATGCCCACGAAGCCCTCGACCACGCCCGGGGCACCGCCCTCGGCGAAGTCGACCTGACCCTGGCTGATCTGGGTCTCGATGTTGCCGGCCTGGCCGGAAGGCACGAACTGCACCTGGCCGACCTCGGAGGTGCCGCCCCAGTAGTCATCGCGCATCGCGTAGGTGACCAGCTGGGTGTCGAAGGATTCCAGGGTCGCCGGGCCGGTGCCGATGGGGTTGTCCATGATGTCCTGCGGGAACTCCAGCTTGTCCCCGTCCTGATAGATGTGCGCCGGCACGATCGGGTAGTAGAGGGCGAGGTTCACCTCCTGCTGGCGCTGATCGCTGTTGTACTTCACGATCACGGTGTGCTCGTCCGGGGTCTCGATCGGGGCGGAGAGCCAGACGAACTCGTCCTCCGCGGGCTCCGGATTGGGGGTGCCGTAGATCGAGCCCAGCGTGAACAGCACGTCGCGCGAGGTGAAGGGCTCACCATCGGACCAGGTCACGCCTTGGCGCAGGTGGTAGGTGACCTGCATGCCGTCCTCGGAGTGCTCCGCGGACTCGGCGAGCATCGGCAGCAGCTGCCCGCCGTCCTTCGAGGAGAGGCGGAACAGCGGCTCGTAGACGAGATCGAGCCCGGGGGCGGTGTCACCGCCGCCGTAGCGGTTGAAGTTCCTGGCGAACTGATTGGTCGCGGTCAC
>CAZHSL010000459.1:0-2642 GCA_964535185.1 uncultured Corynebacterium sp. | reverse complement strand
GCCGCCTCCGGGGTGATGACCCGCGGGGTCGCCTCCCCGCACACCTCCTACCTCACGCGCCTGTTCACCGATGCGGTGCGCGCCGTGGACACCGCCCGTGAGCTGCCCGGTGCGGACGGCCGCATCGCGCTGACCGGCAACAGCCAGGGCGGCGGCCTCGCGCTCGGCACCGCGGGCCTGGTGCCCGACGTCGACGCCCTGGCCGCCAACGTCCCGTTCCTCACGCACATGCGCCGCGCGGTCCAGATCACCGACGCCGATCCGTACCAGGAGATCGTGCGCTACCTGGCGGTGCACCGGGACCTCGAGGAGCAGACCTTCACGACCCTGGCGTACGTCGACGCGCTGCACCTGGGTCGTCGCGCGACCGCGCCCGCGATGTTCTCGGTCGCGCTGCGGGACGTGATCTGCCCGCCCTCGACGGTGTTCGCCGCCCACAACCTCTACGGCAGCGCCACCGACGCGGAGCCCGAGCGGGAGATGGTCATCTACCCCTACAACAACCACGAGGGAGGCGGCCCTGCTCAGCAGCGCCGTCAGCTCGACTGGCTGCGAGATCACCTGTGAGCGCAATGATCGAGGATTTCGCCTGGCTCGGTGTGCAGGCCGCCGCGCGCCTGCCCCGCGAGGTGGACCTGCAGGCGGGCGGGCCGCTCGCCGCGACCGTCCGCGCCGAGATCGCTCGCCTGCGCGCGCTCGCGGAGGGGGCCGACGGATCCCTGGTGCTGCACGATCCGGCCACGGCCCGCGCGGCGGGGATCGGCGACGGGGTGCTCGCGCAGCTCGCCGCCGCGGGCGAGGAGTCCTTCGCCCTGCGGTCCGACGGCGAGCGCCTCCTCCTCGTCGCCGGCGGCGACCGGGGCCTGCTGCACGGCTTCTACGCGGTGCTGCTGGGCCTCGGGGATCCCGCGAGCGAGGACTGGTCGCTGCGCTCCCCCGCGCAGCCGATCAGGATGCTCGATCACTGGGACAACATGACCGTCCACCCGGTGATGGGGCAGGTCGAGCGCGGGTATGCCGGGGGCTCCCTGTTCTACGAGCACGGCGAGCTGCGCGAGGATCTGCGCCGAGTGGAGCACTACGCGCGCCTGCTCGCCGCCGTGGGCATCAACCGGGTCTCGCTGAACAACGTGAACGTCCACGCCCACGAGGCCACGCTGCTGACCACGCGCCTGGACCAGGTGGCGCGCCTCGCGGAGATCTTCCGCGCCCAGGGCATCTCGGTGCTGCTGTCGGTCTCCTTCGCCTCGCCGCGCCTGCTGGGCGGGCTGGAGACCTCCGACCCGCTGGACATCGAGGTGCAGGACTGGTGGCGGCGCACCGCCGACGCGGTCTACGCCGCGATCCCCGACTTCGGCGGCTTCGTGGTCAAGGCCGACTCGGAGGGCCAGCCCGGCCCGTTCGCCTACGGCCGCGACCACGCCGACGGCGCGAACCTGCTGGCCCGGGCGCTGGCCCCGCACGGCGGGGAGGTGTTCTGGCGGGCCTTCGTCTACGACCACCACCAGGACTGGCGCGATCGGCGCACCGACCGGGCGCGCGCCGCGCACGATCACTTCGCCCCGCTGGACGGCCACTTCGACGAGAACGTGATCGTGCAGGTCAAGCACGGCCCGATGGACTTCCAGACCCGCGAACCGGTCTCCCCCGTGATCGGGGCGATGCCGCGCACCCGCCTGGCGGTCGAGCTGCAGGTGACCCAGGAGTACACCGGGCAGCAGAAGCATCTGTGCTACCTCGCGCCCTGGTGGAGCGAGAACCTGCGCTTCCCCTTCGGTGAGGAGGAAGCCGGGGCCCCCACGCTCGCCGAGCTGGTCGCGGGCACCGCGGAACATCCGGGCGGGCTGGTCGCTGTCTCGAACGTCGGGGCCGACGAGTTCTGGACCGGGCACCCCCTCGCCCAAGCGAACCTGTTCGCGCTGGGACGCCTGGCCTGGGACCCGCAGCTCGACCCCGCACGGATCCTGCAGGAGTGGATCGAGGCGACCTTCGGCACCGATCCTCTGGTGGGTGAGGTGCTGCGCGAGCTGCTGAGCGAGTCGTGGCAGCTGTACGAGCAGTACACCGCCCCGCTCGGGGTGGGGTTCATGGTGCGGCCCGGCCACCACTACGGCCCCGACGTGGACGGCTACGAGTACACCCCCTGGGGCACCTACCACTTCGCGGACCGCGACGGCATCGGCGTGGACCGCAGCGTCGCCACCGGCACCGGCTTCGCCGGTCTGTTCCCCGAGCCGTGGGCCTCCCGCTACGAGGACGTGCGCACCTGCCCCGACGAGCTGCTGCTGTTCTTCCATCATGTGCCGTACACACACCGGCTGCACAGCGGGAAGACCGTTATCCAGCACATCTACGATTCGCGGGCCGACGCCTACGAGCAGGTGCTCACGCTGCGCCCGCGCTGGCAGGAGCTCGCCGGGCGCGTCCCGTCGGCCCTGCACGAGCGGGTGGAGGAGCTGCTGTGCGAGCAGGAGCGCTCCGCGGAAGAATGGCGCGATCAGCTGCGCACCTACTTCCACCGCGCCTCCGGCATCCCCGACGAGAGCGGGCGGCCGATCTACTGACCTTGGCTCCTCCGGGAGGCCGAGCGCCGAGGGAGCCGGCGCAGAACAGCGGGGGCCGTGCCGTGGCACCGCCCCCGC
>CAZHSL010000458.1:0-2655 GCA_964535185.1 uncultured Corynebacterium sp. | reverse complement strand
TACAACTCGAACTACCTCAAGAACTTCACCTCCGAGCGGCGCGACCTCAACGTGCGCGACGTGGACGACGACGTCGAGGACAAGTTCCTGGCGATCGCGCGCGCGAAGGCGGTGCCCACCATCAACCGGTACGACCGCGGCGTGCGCTGGGAGCGGGAGGGCGTGGCCGTGCGCGGCACCCGGTGGGTCGCGGTGTACGTGCCGGTGTGGCTGTACAGCTACGCCGACTCCGCCGCGGGCGACTCCCTGGTGCACTACATCGCGGTCAACGGCCGCAACGGCAACACCATGGGGTCCGTTCCGGTCTCGCACCCGAAGATCTTCGCCGTGTCCTGCGCGGCCGGCACCGTGGCCGCGGTGATCGGCGCGATCGTCGGCTTCAGCCAGTTCCTTTTCTGAGGAGGACCCATGCTCCCGCTGCTCGCCGAGCTGACCGCCGATCCGGCGACCGTGACGCTGCTGGCCGATTCCGACTCCGGGGCCGGCAGCATCGCCATCCCGTTCCTCGCGGGGCCCGCCGTGTTCCTCGGGGTGTACCTCGGCATCTACCGCTACTACCGCAACACCGACAAGCGCCACCACTTCGAGCGGGAGACAGAGGTCAAGGTGGGCAACCTCGACACCGGCGACCGCAAGATCGGCGAGAACAACCGCCAGCAGAGCCGTCGGATGCGCGGGCGCAACAGCACCGACCACCTCCAGCGTGTGCACCGCATCAAGGTCGACTGACATGAGCGCCGGGACCGCGACCGAGGCCGAGGTGATCGTCGTCGGCGCCGGCCTGGCCGGCCTCGTGGCCGCCACCGAGATCGCCGACGGCGGCCGACGCGTGCTGCTGCTCGAGCGGGAGGGCGAACAGGACCTGGGCGGACAGGCCTGGTGGAGCTTCGGCGGGCTGTTCCTCGTCGACACCCCGGAGCAGCGCCGTCTGGGCATCCGCGACAGCCTCGACCTCGCCCGCCAGGACTGGCTGGGCTCGGCCGCCTTCGACACTCCCGAGGACCGCTGGCCGCGCCGCTGGGCCGAGGCCTACCTCGAGTTCGCCGCGGGGGAGAAGCGGGACTGGCTGCGCTCGCTGGGGCATCGCATCTTCCCGGTGGTGGGCTGGGCCGAGCGCGGGGACGGCCGCGCCGAGGGGCACGGCAACTCCGTGCCCCGCTTCCACATCACCTGGGGGACCGGGCCCGGGATCGTCGAACCCTTCGCGACGAAGCTCGCCGCGCACCGGGAGACGGGCCGGATCACGCTGCGCACCCGCCACGGGGTCGAGGAGCTGCTGGTCGAGGACGGCCGCGTGACCGGGGTGCGGGGGAGCGTGCTGGCGGCTGACGACGGCCCGCGCGGCGCCGGCTCGAGCCGGGAGGTGACCGGCGAGTTCGAGGCGAGGGCCGCGGCGGTGCTGGTCGCGACCGGCGGGATCGGCGGCGACGAGCAGCTGGTGCGGTCCCTGTGGTCCGAGGACCTCGGCACGATGCCGAGCAGCTTCGTGCACGGCGTGCCCGCGAGCGTGGACGGCACCGGGATGCTCGCCGCCGAACGCGCCGGCGCCCGCTGGATCCACAAGGACCGCATGTGGCACTACACCGAGGGGATCCGCAACTGGGACCCGGTGTGGCGCGGGCACGGCATCCGGATCCTGCCCGGCCCGTCCTCGCTGTGGATCGACGCGCGCGGACGGCGCCTGCCCGCCCCCGCCTATCCCGGCTTCGACACCACCGCCACCCTGCGCCACCTGCGCACGACCGGGTACGACCACTCCTGGTTCGTGCTCACCCGGAAGATCATCGAGAAGGAGTTCGCGCTCTCCGGCAGCGAGCAGAACCCGGATATTACCGGGAAGGACTGGAAGCAGGTGCTCTCGCGCGTGAGGCCCGGCGCCCCCGGGCCGGTGCAGGCCTTCCTCGACCACGGGGAGGACTTCCTGCAGGCCGGCGACGTCCCCACCCTGGTCGCGAAGATGAACGCCCTGACCGGGGAGGACCTGGTCGACGCCGCCGCGCTCGAGCGCACGATCCGCGCCCGCGACGCGGAGCTCGCGAACACCTTCTCGAAGGACACCCAGATCACGGCGCTGCGCGGGGCGCGGAAGTACCTCGGGGACCGCCTGATCCGCACCGCTTCCCCGCATCGTCTGCTTGATCCGCAGGTCGGACCGCTGATCGCGGTGCGGCTGCACGTGCTGCTGCGCAAGACCCTCGGCGGCCTCGAGACGGACCTCGGCGGGCGGGCGCAGCGGGCCGACGAGACGGGAGCCCTGCCGGGACTGTACGCGGCCGGCGAGGCGAGCGGCTTCGGCGGCGGCGGGGTGCACGGGCACAACGCGCTGGAGGGCACCTTCCTCGGCGGCTGCCTGTTCTCGGGCCGGCAGGCCGCCGCGGGCGTGCTCGCGGATCTGCGGTGAGCTGACGGCCGGCTCATTTCCCGGTGCGCGCGGCCTCCTCGAGCAGGATGGTGGAGAAGTCGTCCTCGCCGTGACCGGCCGCGATCTCCGCCTCCAGCGAGGCCAGCGCCCCGCGCAGCGCCGGCAGGTCGGCGCCGGGACGGGGGCCGGCATCGTCGCTCGCCGCTTCGTCGGCCGTCCCCTCGACGGTGTCGATCATCAGGTGGGCGTCCTTCGCGATCGCGTTGGCGGTGAAGTCCCCGCCCGCGGTGGTG
>CAZHSL010000457.1:0-2671 GCA_964535185.1 uncultured Corynebacterium sp. | reverse complement strand
CCTCGTCGGAGTCGATGCTGTAGAAGCCGGAGTTCACGCCGGTCTTGAAGCGCACGTCGTCGAAGATGTAGAACTCGGCCTCGGCGGCGAAGAGCGCGGTGTCGGCGATGCCGGTGGACTTCAGGTACTCCTCGGCCTTGGTCGCGACCGTGCGGGGATCGCGGGAGTAGGGCTCGTCCGTGAACGGATCCACGATCGAGAAGTTGATGATGAGCGTCTTGCGCTCCCGGAACGGATCCAGATAGGCCGTCTCCAGATCCGGGATCAGCTTCATGTCCGACTCGTGGATGGCCTGGAAACCGCGGATCGAGGAGCCGTCGAAGAGCTGGCCGGTCTCGATCGCCTCTTCGTCGAAGGTGCTCGCGGGAATGTTGAAGTGCTGCATCACGCCGCGAAGATCGCAGAACCGGATGTCGATGAACTCGACATCCTCCTCCTCGATGTACTTCACGACCTCGCTGGGACTGTTGAACACATCTCCTCCATCCGCGCCCTGCGGCGCGTGTTGTGTTGTCTGACCCCGAGGGGCATCACCTGGCGAGCTCCGGCGACCCGCTGGGGGCCCGAACTCGGGTGCACCCAGCTTATGCGCTGTGGCACGTGGCACCTCCGCGACGGGACCGGACGTCCAGGCGCGGGAACTATGGTTCGGGTGTGATCGATCGCAAGGACCTCGGCTCCTGGATGGACGGCGCCCCGACCGAGGAGGGCTACGTCAAGGGCTCCTCCCTCGGCCTGCCGGTGCAGGGGACGGGCTCCGTCGCGCCGTTCTGGCGCCGGCCCCTCTCGCTGGTGGTCGACTGGGGACTGTGCCTGCTCGTCTCGGCGCTGGTGTTCTCCGGGGACGCACTGGCGAACCTGATCCTGTTCGCCGTGGTGAACGTGCTGTTCCTGAGCCTGTTCGGGGCCACACCGGGGCAGTTCGCGCTGCGGCTGCGGGTGATGCCGGTGTCCGGTCGTTCCCCGATGATCCTGCGCGCGCTGGTGCGCACCGCGCTGATGCTCCTGCTGCTGCCGGCCGTGGTCTGGAACCGGGATACCCAGCCCCTGCACGACGTGGTCGCCGGCACCGCCGTCGTCAGGGCCTGACCGGCGCTGCACCCGGCCCCGGCGGACCGCTCGCAGCATCGACACCCCTCGTCGCAGTCATTCCTCGGGTGTCTTGTCCGGGAAGTGCACTGACCTGCATCGATAAACAATGTCACGAAATGGTAACAAAGGTCGCGGACAGGTCACGGAGAGGGCCGCGGCACAGCACGCAGCCCCCTCCCGCATGCGGCGGGAGAGGGCTGTCGACGGAGGCGGGCCGGGTCAGCGACCGCGCATCGCCTTGCGGTTCGGGCGGGCGCGCATCGGATCCACGCCCTTGGGGATCGATTGGCGCAACGAGCGACGCAGCGCGTTCAGGCGCTTGGTCACCTGGGCGGCCTCGTCCTTGGTCAGCTGCTTCTTCATGCGCTGCATGTAGGTGGGCAGCTTGTGCAGCGGCACCTCGCCCTCGCCGTCGCCGACGACGATCTGGTGGACCGGCACGTTGTCGTGCTGGAGCACACGGCGGATGCTACGGCGCTCCTTCTCCAGCAGCTTCATCGAGATCCCGGAGGAGTCCTCCGCCACCACCGCGATGCCCGCCCGTCCCGAGGCGCGGAAGAGCATCTTCTGGCTGCGCGGGTCGATCTGGACCGGCTCGTCGTCCACGTTCCAGCCGCGGCGGATGGACTGCATCGCCGCGAGCGCCGCGCCGGGCTGTCCCTTGATCCGGCCGAAGGCCGCCCGCTCGGCCTTGCGGGCCAGGATCATCATCGCGATCAGGATGCCGATCGCGAGGCCCATGAAGATGCCGTACCAGGGGCTGTCGAGCACGAGGGCGCTCACCAGGACACCGAGGGCGATCGCGCCCGCGATGGCACCGATCATCCACGGCAGCGTGGAACGATCGACCTCCTGGGTGTACTTGTACACCTCGACGATCTGCTTGATGCGGCCCTTCTTCGGGGTGCCGTCGGGGTTCAGCTTCTGCTTCTTCTTCGAGCCCTTCTCGGGCTTGGTCTCGGGGGTGCGAGCCATGTGGGGTGGGGTCCTCTCGGGGCGGGCGTCAGCTCGCGGCGGGCTGCTGGATGCGGGCGACGACGCTCGCGGCTTCCTGACGGGCGGGCTGGTTCGAATCGAGGTGGAGGAGGTTCTCCGGGATCTCGCGGCCGAGCTTCCGCATCGCCTGCGCCCAGAGCTTCCCGGCGCGGTAGGAGGAGCGGACCATCGGCCCGGCCATGACGGCGAGGAAGCCCATCTCCTCGGCGGCGGTCGAGAGCGCGACGAACTGCTGGGGCTTGACCCAGCGGTCGATCGGGTGGTGCAGCTTCGACGGGCGCATGTACTGGGTGATCGTGAGGATGTCGCAGCCCGCATCCCGCAGGCGCTGCATCGACTCGAGGATCTCGTCGTCGGTCTCGCCCATGCCGAGGATGAGGTTGGACTTGGTGATCATGCCGGCGTCCTTGCCCATCGAGATCACGTCCAGCGAGCGCTCGTAGCGGAACGCGGGACGGATCTGCTTGAAGATCCGCGGGACCGTCTCGAGGTTGTGCGCGAACACCTCCGGCCGCGCGTCGAACACCTGCTGGAGGTGCTCGCCGCTGCCCTTGATGTCGTCGATCAGCAGCTCGACCCCGGT
>CAZHSL010000456.1:0-2683 GCA_964535185.1 uncultured Corynebacterium sp. | reverse complement strand
CCATAGGTGGCGTCGGCCCGCTGCTGCGCGACGGCGGGGTCCTCCCCGGAGGCGGTGTGGGCGACGGCCCAGCCGTCGGCGGCGCCGCGGTAGAAGGAGCGTCCCTCGTCGGTGGCCGCCCAGGCCTCGGCCTCGGCCGGGGAGAGCGAGCCCTCGGTGGCGCCGAGGTGCAGGGCCAGGCCCAGCAGGCCGCCGTCCCAGCCCACCCCGGTCGCACCGGGGCCGAAGGTCTCCCACATCTCGGCGGGCACGTCCGCGGTGCGCGAGGTGTGCTCGAGCTCGACGCGGGTGGACTCCTCGCCCTCGGCGGCCAGGCGGAGCGTCACCCAGGACACGGCGCCCATCATCTCCCAGGTCACGGCGACCTCGGCGGTGCCGTCGGCGGGCGGTTCGCAGGCGAGGATCTCGCCGCCGGCGTTGCCCTCGAACTGGTAGCGGCCGCCGGGGCGGAGGTCGCCGCTGACCGGCAGGAACCAGCGCTGGATGCGCTCGGCGGTGGTGACCGCGGCCCAGACGTCCGCGAGCGGTGCGGGGTAGGTCTGCTCGAGGGTCTGGACGTGCGCGGGCTCGCCGTCACGCTCCTCGACGCGGTAGGTGCGGGTCACGGACTGCAGCTGGGCGGGGACGTCGACCATGTCAGGCTCCTTCGGAGGGGTCGCGGAGGGCGGGGTGCCCGGCGCGGGGTCTTCGGGGTGCGGCCACGGAGGCGGCCGAGGGCATAGAGCGCGTGCGCGCCCCGATCCTCCTCGCTCCGGAGCCTCGGCGTCGAGACCTGCGCGAAACCGGCGGCGTTCCGGCGGAATCAGCGGCGTTGCGACGCCCTGCCCCGCACGCTCCGCGGGGATCACGAGAATTGTCAGGTTCCGTACCATTCCGTCGCCGGAACTGGCTCGGAATCAGACAATCGCGAGCCGGAGCGGGGGACGGGGCGGCGGACTCCCTCATCGGCGGGTGGTGAGCACGATGGCGCGGTAGGCGACGCCGAGCAGCAGCAGGGCCAGGCCGGCCGCGATCGTGCGGCCGGGCAGGGCCGCGACCAGCAGCACGCAGCCGCACAGCCCCAGCACCTGCATCGCCTTCGGGAACAGCCGCCACCGGCCCTCCTGGGTGAGCGCGGCGAGGTTCGCGATCGCATAGTAGAGCAGCACCCCGAAGGCGGAGGCGGCGATGGCGACGAGCACGTCGGCGGCCAGCAGCACCAGCGCCAGCACGGCGAGGCCGGCGGCGATCTCGGCCCGCTGCGGCACGGAGAACCGGGGGCTGACGTGCGCCAGCGCCGGCGGCAGGTCCCGCTCCCGGGCCATCGCGAGCGCGGTGCGGGAGATGCCGGCGATCAGGGCCAGCAGCGCCCCGCCGCCCGCGGCGACCGCGCCCACGGTGATGACCGCGCTCCAGGCCCCGCCGGCGCCGACGGAGCGCAGCGCGGCGAGGAACGGGGCGGGGCCCCATCCCTGCCCGCCCGGCGCGGGGCCGACGAGGACCAGCAGCGCGGACAGCGCCAGGTACAGCCCGGCGACGACGGCGAGGGCGAGCAGGATCGCGCGGGGGATGGTGCGGCGGGGCGCGGTGACCTCCTCGCCGAGGGTCGCGACCCGGGCGTAGCCGGCGAAGGCGAAGAACATCAGCGCCGCGGCCTGCGCCACGGCGAGCGCGATCCCGGCCGCTCCCCCGGTGCCGGCGCCGAGCACCGCGGCGAGCCCGCCGTCCCACAGGCCCGCCGCGGAGCCGGCCAGCGGCCCGGGGATCGCGTCGGCGAGCCCTGCGGCGGGCCCGTCGGCCGCCGATCCCGCGCCCGGGGGCCCCGCAGCACCCGCACCGCCGGCGGCGAGGCCGATCACGAGGCGCACTCCGGTGAGCACCAGCGCGAGCAGCGCCACGGTGACCAGCGCTCGGGCGACGGCCGCGGTGCGGGTGACGCCCACCAGATTCACGCCGGTCAGCGCCACCACCACGAGGGCGGCGACGATCCTCTGGGCCGGTTCGGGCACCAGGTACGCGGCGATGACCAGCGCCATCGCGGCGCAGGAGGCGATCTTGCCGAGCACGAAGCACCACCCGGCGAGGAAGCCCCACCAGGGGCCCAGCTGCTGCCTGCCGTAGTGGTAGGTGCCGCCTGCGGCGGGGTGCTGGGCGGCCAGCTGCGCGGTGGAGGTCGCGTTGCACAGGGCGACGCCCGCGGCCAGCAGCACCGCCAGCGGGGCCAGCGCCCCGGCGAGGTCCTGGGCCGCGCCGAGCGAGACGAAGGCCCCGGCCCCGATCATCGAGGCCAAGCCGATCACGACCGCGTCTCGCAGGCCGAGCCGTCGTTCGAGCGCTCCCGGGGTGGTGGTCACGGTGCTCCGTTCGGTAGGGCATGCACGGGGGCGCCGACGGCTCCTGCCGCCGACGCCCCCAGGATGCCGGTCAGGCGGGGTCAGCTGCCATCCCCGGGCCGGACCGCGTCCGTGCCGTGGGTGAGGCCGTGGCCCTTGTCATGGCCGTTCCCCGTGCCGTGGCCCGTGCCGGGGCCGTTCCCGTGGCCGGGCCCCTTCCCGTTCCCGTTGCCGTGGCCGGGGTGGGTGGGGTCGCAGTGGGGGTGGCCCTTGCCCTGCCCCTTCCCGTTGCCGTTGCCGTTGCCGTTGCCGTGACCCTTCCCGTGGCCGTGGCCCTTGCCGGGGTGCTCGCACTCGGCCGCGCCGTCGTC
>CAZHSL010000455.1:0-2697 GCA_964535185.1 uncultured Corynebacterium sp. | reverse complement strand
CGCCCCGCGAGTATGCGGGCTTCTTCGCCCCGGACAGGTCGAGATCCAGCTCGATGAGGGGGTTGTACTCGATCACCTCATCCACGCGCAGCGGTGCCGCCAGGTACTTCTTCGCGACCGTCTTGGCATGTTTCGCGTTGACTGCGCCGTGCAGTCTTCCGATCTCCTCCAGGCACGAGATCAGGGCTCGAGGCCGCATCGCTTCTCGCAGCGACAGACCGGCCAGAGAATGGGTGTGCTTGCATGCCTCGTCGCCGCACTCCCCGCGCAGAAGCCGGTACGCGAGCTCGTAGCGCCGGGTCGTCGTGTCGGCCAGTCGCTCAGCACGGATCGCCGGGAGCGTGACCTTGTCCAGATAGTCGAGGGTGTCGCTGGTGCCCTTCCACCTGCCGTCGCTGGAACTGCTCAACAGGTCTGCAGCCCTAGCCCTCGCTCGAGCCCTCACCTTGCCCTTCGTCGGCCCCTGCGTGAGCGGGCGCATGAGCCGCCCGTTGTTCAGTCGAATCGACCATCGGATGGCGAAGCCGTCGCGGTACGGGAATACCTGAGCCCGGTCGATGCTGTGCTCTCCAGGTTCCAACCTGGTGGTCGCGGCGCGAGACATGAACCCACCTCCTCTCGCCGATCACATCAGCCTACGGTCACCGCGTCCTCGACCAAAGCCCCTCCGACGAACTCTCCAGCCCAGCGCAGGTCGACACGGTCTGAGCCCGCAGCTCCCTCTGCACCTCCTGCACGGATATCGCGTGCGTCCTCCGCACGGCCGTATCGAGCCACTCCTGCTGGTGCACGGGCAGGTCGGACCAGGCACACATCGCGTGACGCACGGTGAGGCCGCCTGCGTGCGCCGTTACCTCCGCGACAGGTTCCGTGATCCCCCGCCCACTGTCGCGGGGTACAAGGGCCGAACCGTGGCCCCACCACTTCGGAGGTCATGATGCCCCGCAAGCCCGCCGTCCACGATGTCGTCACGCTCGACGAACTGATGACCGCCAACGACGTCGCCGACGTCCTCGGACTCTCCACTGGAACCCTCGCCAACTGGCGCAGCCTCGGCATGGGGCCCACCTACGTCAAGCTCGGTGGCCGTGTCCGCTACCGCGTCTCCGGCGTCAACTCCTGGGTCGCCAGCCAGGAACACGAGAGCGCCGACTGACCCCCGATACCCTGCAGTACGGGAGAAGACACAGAAGGGCGCATGACTAGAGCCATCCAGAAGCGGACGCCACCGCCCACGCCGGTCAGGCTCGAGGACGCCCAGAGCGTCGGTGCCCTCCTTGCTAGCAGCCGCTCCGCCGAGACCAGACGCTCCTACGCCTCCGCCATGCGCACCTTCACGGCCTGGTGCCAGGAGCGCGGCTACCCAGCTCTGCCCACAGGCCCGGAAGTCGTCGCGTCCTACATCGCGCACCGCTCCACGTACGTCGCACACTCGACGATCTCCCGTGATCTCGCCGCAATCTCCGCCGCCCACCTGGACAGTGGCCTCGATGACCCCACCGCCCACCACGGAGTCCGGCAAGCGCTCCGCTCTGCCGGCAGGACCCTTGGGACCGCACCGTCACGTCGAGCAACACCTCTGACGACCACCCTGATGCGACGGGTCATCGACGCGATGGATGACCTTGAGACCGCGACCGGCAAGCGCGACCGCGCCATCCTGCTCATTGGACTCGCCGCCGCCCAGCGCAGAAGCGAGATCGCAGCCCTCACCACGAACGACATCGCCCGCCAGGACGCCGGCTTGCTGCTGCGCATACGCCGCTCGAAGACCGACCAGACTGGACGAGGAGACCTCATCGGCATCCCACTCGGAGCTCACCCAGAAACCTGCCCCGTGTTGGCGCTCGAGGCGTGGCTCGAAGCCAGCGGCAGGAAGTTGGGGGATGGGAGTCCGCTGTTCTCCCGGATCTACAACCACTCCCGGATCGGCGCCACCGCGCTGTCGGATCGCTCCATCGCACGCATCATCCAGGCTCGCGCCGCGGCCGCCGGCACCAGCGGGAAGGACTACGCCCACACCGCAGGAGTCGCCCAGACCTGGGTCTCCGGGCACTCACTGCGTGCCGGACACGCGACATCCGCCGCAGAGGAGGGCGTCGACCCGATGGCGATCTCCCGCACCACCAGACACCGTCGACTGGACTCCCTCGCACGGTACGTGCGCCCCGCCAGCGCCTTCGAAGACTCAACAGCGGGCAAGATCGGCCTGTAGGTGCGCAGCCGTTCGAGCTGACAGAGGGAACGCAAGCCCCCGGATCTCTTCACGACTTGACGAGGCGCCTTACCGCGTCAGAGGCCTCACTTAGCTTGATCTCGGCCTCGTCTCCTCCTTCGCGGGCGGCATCGAGTACGCAGTGGTGGAGGTGGTCGCCGAGTAGGCCCAGCGCAACGTTCTCCAGCGCGCTGTCCAGGGCAGAGATCTGGGTGAGGATGTCGATGCAGTAGACGTCTTCGTCGATCATTCGGGAGATCCCCCGCGCTTGACCTTCGATGCGCTTGAGACGATTGAGATAGCGGGGCTTGTCCTGGATATATCCGTGAGGCCCGCTGTGACAGGCATGGCCCTCCGCGGTTTTGGGGACTGTGTTCATGAGTGATTCCGCTCGGTGAGACTGGGTCCGCGGCGAGCGCGGACGGCGGCGACGGTCGCCTCCGGGCGAAGGTCGAGGCGTCGCAGGAGCTGGGCGTTCAGGG
>CAZHSL010000454.1:0-2704 GCA_964535185.1 uncultured Corynebacterium sp. | reverse complement strand
CGCCGTCGACCCGCACCCGGCCGCCGGAGATCAGCGCCTCGCAGGCGCGGCGCGAGCCGAAACCGGCCCGGGCCAGCACCTTCTGCAGACGCTCCCCGCCCTCGCGATGCGTCTCGGAGGCGCGGTCGTCGGCGGCGGGCGGGGTCAGGGGCCTCCCCTCGCCGTCACGCAGGCGCACGTTCCGCGGCGGCGTGAAGGCGCTGCGTCGGCGGCGCGGGCGCCCGGAGCGGTCCGCGGCCATCAGGCGGCGGCGCCGCGGGAGATGAGCTCCCGGGCGAGCTGACGATAGGCGGCCGCGCCCTTGTTCGAGGTGGCGAAGGAGATGATCGGCTCGGCGGCCACGGAGGCGTCGGGGAACTTCACGGTGCGGTTGATCGTGGTGTGGAAGACCTGGTCCGGGAAGGCCTCCACGACGCGCTGGCACACCTCACGGGCGTGCAGGGTGCGGGGGTCGAACATGGTGATCAGGATGCCGTCGAGCTCGAGGCGCGGGTTGATGCGGTCCTGCACCTTCTCGATCGTCTCGACCAGCAGCGCCACGCCGCGCAGCGCGAAGTACTCCGCCTCCAGCGGGATGATCACGCCGTGGCTCGCGGCCAGCGCGTTCACGGTGAGCAGGCCCAGCGAGGGCTGGCAGTCGATGATGATGACGTCGTACTCGTCGGCCACCGGGCGCAGCACCCGGGCCAGCGCCATCTCCCGGGCGACCTCGTTGACCAGGGTGACCTCCGCGGCGGAGAGGTCGATGTTGGCCGGGAGCACGTCGAGGTTCTCGGTGGACGTCTCCTGGATGACCCCCTGCACGTCGTGGCCGCGCTCCATGAGCAGGTTGTAGATGGTCACGTCGAGGTCGTAGGGGTTGATCCCGCAGCCGGCACTGAGCGCTCCCTGCGGATCGAGATCCACCAGCAGCACCTTGCGGCCCAGTTCGGCCAGGGCGGCGCCGAGGTTGATGACGCTGGTCGTCTTCCCGACCCCGCCCTTCTGGTTGACCATCGAGATGATCCGGGCCGGGCCGTGGCCGTCGAGCGGGGCCGGCTCCGGGAGCTCCGGCATCGGGCGCCCGGTCGGGCCGAGGTCGATGTCCAGCTGCTGGGAGGAGGTCGGGCTCACGTCGGTGTCCTGTCGTCGGCGTCGTGGTCGGTGGCGTGCGCGGGGCGCTCCGGACCGGCCCCGGAGGAGGTCCGGTCCCAGGCCGGGAAGCGGGAGCTGCGCCGCACGGTCGTCGTCTCGCGCAGGACGTCCGCTGCCGGTCGGACCGGCCAGGGGCGTCGTGCCGGACAAGTCTAAGCCCCCCGCCGGGCACGGGGGTGGGCACCGGCGTGGGTCTCGCGCAGCGAATCCACCGTGACCTGGGTGTAGAGCTGCGTGGTGGTGACCGATGCGTGGCCCAGCAGCTCCTGCACGCTGCGCACGTCCGCCCCGCCGTGCAGCAGATGCGTGGCGTAGGAGTGACGCAGCGTGTGCGGGCTGATCGGCTCGGGCAGATCGGTCAGCTCCGCCGCAGCGGCCGCGCGCTGGACCACCTGCCAGGCCGCCTGCCTCGTCAGCCGGGTCCCGCGCGAGCCGAGGAACACGGCCGCGGTGCCCCTCCCCCGCGCCGCCAGCGACGGCCGGCCCCGGGTGAGATAGGCGTCCAGCGCCTCGAGCGCGAAGCGGCCGACGGGGACGACGCGGTGCTTGTCGCCCTTGCCGCGCAGCACCGCCGCGCGCTCCTGCGCCCCGATGTCGTCGACGTCCAGACCGGTCGCCTCCGAGATCCGGGCGCCGAGCCCGTAGAGCACCTCGAGCAGCGCCCGGTCGCGCAGCGCACGCGCGGTGGAGTCCCGGCCGGTCCCGGGCCGGCCCGCCGCCTCGATCAGGGCCTCGACCTGGTCGATGCTCAGCGGGTGCGGCAGGCGGCGCGGCAGCGCCGGGGTCGGGACCAGGCGGGAGGGGTCACCGGTGGTCGAGACCCGCTCCGCGTCGAGGAAGGAGTGCAGTCCCCGCACCGCGGCCAGCGAGCGGGCGGCCGAGGCCGCCGAGAGCACGCTGCCGCCGTCGGCTCCCGTGCGCAGCGCCTGCAGCCACGTGCCCAGCTGCTGCGGGTCCACCGCGGCCGGATCGACGTCCTGCCGGGACAGCTCCAGGAGATAGCGGCGCAGGTCCCGCTCGTAGGCCGCGAGGGTGTGGGGCGAGAGCCCGCGCTCGATCCGCAGATGGCTCAGGTACTGCTCGAGCAGGCGGCGGTCACCGGGGCGCAGCTCGTGCTCGCGCGCAGGCCGGGGGGCGCCGCCCGGGGTCACAGGGTGACGAAGGGATCGATCGCGAGGGCGACGAACAGGACGGTGAGGTAGGTGATCGAGCCGTGGAAGACCACCATCGGCCCCAGCGCCCTGCCGCTCAGGCCGCGGCGCACCCGCAGCGCGTACCGCACCACCAGGAAGCCGAACCAGAGCCCGGCCGCCGCGGCGCCGACGCCGTACACCCACCCGGTCGCGCCCAGCGGGATGATCGCCAGGCTCGCGGCGACCATCAGTGCGGTGTGCATGATCATCTGCCCCGCGACCTTCCCGCGCGAGGCCACCACCGGCAGCATCGGCACGCCGGCATCGGCGTAGTCCCGCGAGAACTTCTCGGCCAGCGGCCAGTAGTGCGGCGGGGTCCAGAAGAAGATCACCAGGAACAGCAGCACGGCGGTCCAGGAGACGGTGCCGGTCACGGC
>CAZHSL010000453.1:0-2710 GCA_964535185.1 uncultured Corynebacterium sp. | reverse complement strand
CCGGATGGCATGAACCCTCCTGCCACGGAGAGACCGTGGCCGCAGAGACCACAGGAGGTGGGTACCAGAACATGCGCAAGTACGAAATGGTCGTGATCCTCGACCCGTCCGTCGATGAGCGGACCGTCACCGGAACCTTCGAGAAGCTCGTCCAGGTCATCCCGACCGAGGGCGGCACCATCGACAACGTCGACGTCTGGGGCAAGCGGAAGTTCGCCTACGAGATCGACAAGAAGACCGAGGGCATCTACATCGTCCTGTCCTTCACGGCGAAGTCCTCCACCGCACAGGAGCTGGACCGCCAGCTGGGGCTCAACGAGTCCGTCATGCGCACCAAGGTCATGCGCCTCGACGCAGCCTGATCCGCAGCCGCTGACCCCCGCACCACCCCACCCCGTCCCGGAGCAGAGGAGCACCCATGGCGAATGACACCGTCATCACGGTGATCGGCAACCTCACCGCCGACCCGGAGCTGCGTTTCACGCAGTCCGGCATCGCGGTCGCGTCGTTCACCATCGCGTCGACCCCCCGCATGTTCGACCGTCAGGCGAACGAGTGGAAGGACGGCGAGGCGCTGTTCCTGCGATGCTCCATCTGGCGCGACGCCGCGGAGAACGTGGCCGAGTCGCTCGAGAAGGGCACCCGCGTCGTCGCGCAGGGCCGTCTCAAGCAGCGCTCCTTCACCGACCGCGAAGGCCAGAACCGCACCAGCATCGAGCTGGACGTCGACGAGATCGGCCCGTCCCTGAAGTACGCCACCGCGAAGGCCAACAAGGTCCAGCGCGGCGGCGGGGGCCGTGGCGGCTTCGGCGGCGGCCCGCAGGGCGGCGGCCAGGGCGGGTACGGCAACCAGGGAGGCCAGGGCGGCTATCAGGGCGCGCCGCAGGGCGCCCCGGCCGCCGACCCGTGGGCCGGCGGCGGCAACCAGGGCGGCTACGACGACCCGCCCTTCTGATCGCTGCGGCGATCACTGCACCACACTGATCCACTCCATCCCGGGTCCACGCCCGGGCTCCCCTCAGAAAGAAGGAGCACCACGATGGCCAAGCCTGTTCTTCGCAAGCCGAAGAAGAAGCAGAACCCGCTGAAGGCCGCCGGTCTCGAGACCGTCGACTACAAGGACGCCGCGCTGCTGCGCAAGTTCATCTCCGACCGCGGCAAGATCCGCGCCCGTCGGGTCACCGGCGTCTCCGTCCAGGAGCAGCGCAAGATCGCGAAGGCCGTGAAGAACGCCCGCGAGATCGCCCTGCTGCCGTACTCGACCTCCGGTCGCTGAGCGAGGAAGGGAACATCATGACCACCAAGCTCATCCTCACCAACGAGGTCACCGGCCTCGGTGCCGCCGGCGACGTCGTCGAGGTCAAGGACGGCTACGCCCGCAACTTCCTCATGCCCCGCGGTCTCGCCACCCCGTGGACCAAGGGCGGTCAGCGTCAGCTCGACCAGATCCGTGCGGCCCGCGGCAAGCGCGCGATCGCCAGCATCGAGGACGCCCAGGCCCTGAAGGCCTCGCTCGAGTCCAAGCCCCTCGTCATCGCCGAGCGCGCCGGCCAGAACGGCCGTCTGTTCGGTGCGGTCTCCTCCAAGGAGGTCGCCGAGGGCGTGAAGGCGATGTTCGACAAGGACATCGACCGTCGCACCGTCGAGTTCGCGACCCCGATCCGCTCGCTCGGCGAGCACAAGGCGACCGTCCGTCTGCACGAGGACATCTTCGCCAACCTGGTCGTCCAGGTCATCGCCGCCAAGGGCGCCGCGAAGGCCTGATCGCCTCGCACCCGCGCGAATCGCCCCGCACCGGATCGGTGCGGGGCGATTGCACGTCCCGACCTCCGCCGGCGTGCTCCGCGACCTTCGGCGGGGTGCTCCGCGACGCGCACCGGGTAGCGTCATGGGCATGTTCGGGAAGAAGCGCCTCACAGACCGCATCGCCGCCCTCGAGGCCAGGAACCGGATCCTCGAGGACCTCGTCGACGAGCTCGCCGAGCGCGCCGGCCTGGACGAGGCCGAGCTGCGCCGGGTCCGCGAGGAGGCGCTGCCGCGGATCTCCGAGGAGTGCCGCCGCCTCGTCGCCGAGGGCAGGGTCATCGAGGCGATCAAGGCGTACCGCGAGCACACCGGCGCGGGCCTGGTCGAGGCGAAGGACGCGATCGACGCGCACCGCGCCGCACGGGCCTGACCGGCGGACCTCCACCCCCGCGAGGCCGGGGACTCGTATCCTCGTCCGGGTGAACACCCCCGCTCCTTCCTCCGCGCCGCTTGCCGCCGAGCAGCACAGCCTCGCGCGGTCCCTCGGCCACGGCCAGATGGCGATGATCGCCATGGGCTCCGCCCTGGGCACCGGCCTGTTCCTCGGCTCCGGCGAGGCGATCGGCATCGCCGGCCCGGCCGTGATCGTCTCCTTCGCGCTCGGCTCCCTGATCGCCGCCACGGTCGCCCTGTCGATGGGCGAGATGGCCTCCCGTCACCCTGTGCGCGGCGGGTTCGGCACCCTCGCCGCCCACTACCTCTCCCCGTTCTGGGGGTACCTCTCGCGCTGGCTGTACTGGTTCGTCACCGTCTGCGTCACCGGCGCCGAGCTGGTGGCCTGCGCCGCATACCTCGCCTACTGGGTGCCGGCGATCCCCATCTGGGCGGGGATCCTGCTCTTCGCGGCGGTGATCATCGCGATCAACCTCGCCAGCGTCGGCTCCTTCGGCGTGGTCGAGTTCTT
>CAZHSL010000452.1:1338-2718 GCA_964535185.1 uncultured Corynebacterium sp. | reverse complement strand
CCTGATCTGGAACTCCTGGCAGCTGTTCATCCCGGAGAAGCTCTACGTGGGCCTGCTGGTGATCGGCATCATCGGTGCCGTCCTCACCAGCCTGCTCAGCCGCAGCGAGAAGCTGCTGCTGCCCTGGCGCCGCGACAGCTGATCCGCCTGCTCCCACCCCTCTCACCCCAAGGAACCCCTGATGCGACGTCGCACCCTGCTCTCCCTCGCCTCCGCCGCCGCGCTCGGCGGCGCCCTCGCCGCCTGCGGCCCCGCCGTCACCGGGGAGGACACCTCCGGCGGCTCCGGCGGCACCGGCGGCACGGTCCGTGTCGGCCACGTGCCCTCCTCGCTGTTCGCCCCGCTGTACGTCGCCGATGCGAAGGGATTCTTCGAGGAGGCCGGCATCACCGTCGAGCTGACCCCGCTGAAGTCCGGTCAGGACGGCATCCCGATGCTCTCCAACGATCAGCTCGACGTGATGATCGCCGGGTTCAGCGCCGGCATGTTCAACGCCCTCGATCAGGGCCTGGCCTTCAAGATCGTCGGCTCGATGGGGATCTCGCCGGGCGATCCCGAGAACTCCCCGACCGCCCTCGAGGTCAGCCAGGAGCTCATCGACGACGGCACGATCACCACCGTCGCCGACCTGAAGGGCCACAAGATCGGTGTCGCGGGCGGGCCCGGGGCCACCGGAGGCTACCTGCTGGCCGCGATGCTCGAGGAGGCGGGCCTGACCCTGAACGACGTCGAGGTCTCCAACCTCTCCACCCCCGATCAGGAGCCCGCCATCGCCAACGGCTCCGTCTCCGCCGCGACGCCGTCCGCACCGTTCTCCACCGCGATGGAGGAGGCCGGGATCGCCTCGCCGCTGGCCGTGCCGAAGCAGGGGACCACAGGCACCGGCGTGCTGTACTCCGAGACGTTCGTCGGTGGCGAGACGGCACAGGCCTTCTTCTCGGCGCTCGCCAAGGGCTCCCAGGAGCTCTCGGCCGACGGCAACCAGACCGACGAGGTCTACCAGATCCTCGCCGACGCCCTGGGCCAGGAGCTCGAGGTGCTCGAGGCCGCCCCGATGTACACCTACCTGCCCGACCTCGCGCCGCAGCCCGAGCAGCTCGAGAACATGCAGGCCGTCTGGATCGAGGCCGAGCAGATCACCTACACCGAGCCGATCGACGTGGCGAGCATCGTCGATGCGAGCTTCGCCGAGGGCGCGGCGGGCTGACCGCCCCCGGGCTGGCCGCCCCCGCCGTGCTGACCGCCCCCGCCGTGCTGACCGGTTCCCGGACCAGGCCGGGGTGCAGCAATGGTGCTGTGCCAGCACATAGGCCCGTATACGGCGGCATGAGCACGTATATCGACAGTTCGCGCACCGGCAGCGGCCGCCGGGTCAGATCC
>CAZHSL010000452.1:0-1238 GCA_964535185.1 uncultured Corynebacterium sp. | reverse complement strand
GCCCTGGCGGCGGGCGATCGCGACCGCTTCGTGCCGGTTCGCGGCCTGCAGCTTCGCCTGGGCGCTGGAGAGGTAGTTGCGCACCGTGCCCTCGGCCAGGTGGGCCCGGCGGGCGATCTGCTCGATCGCGGCGCCGTCGGCGGCGTACTCGAGCACATCGGATTCGCGCGGGGTCAGCGGCGAGTCGCCGGTGGAGATCGTCTCCGCCGCGAGCTCCGGATCGATGACGCGGCGCCCGGCGGCCACCGAGCGCACCGCCCGGGCGAGCTGATCGGCGGAGGTGGTCTTGGGCAGGAAGCCCAGCACCCCCTGGGCCAGCGCGCGCTTGAGGTAGCCGGGCCGCGCGTGCGAGGTGAGGATCAGGCACCGGGTGGCGGGGGAGAGCTCGGCGATCCGCGCCGCCAGGGCGAGGCCGTCGCCGTCGGGCAGCTGCAGGTCCAGCACGGCGACCTCGGGCTGCTCGGCCCGGGCCAGGCGCTCGCCGTCCGCGACGGTCGCCGCTTCGCCCCGCACCTCCAGATCCGACTCGAGGGACAGCATCGTGGCCAGTGCGGAACGGATCAGGTTCTCGTCGTCGACGAGGATCACGCGCAGCGCGGCGGGGGAGTCGGCGGTCATCGGGTCCCTCCCGGGGCGTCGAAGCGGACATCGAGGGTGAAGGTGCCGTTCTCGCGGCTGGTGCTCAGCACGGCGCCGGGGCCGAGCCGTTCGCGCATCCCGGTCAGGCCGCTGCCCTCGGCCACCGTGTCCCCGCCGGTCGCCCCGTCGTTGGTCAGCATGACCCCGTCCGGCCCCAGCACGATGGTGACGGCCGACGGATCGGCGTGACGCAGGATGTTGGTGCCGCCCTCCCGCAGCACCCACGCGGCCGTGCCGCGGTGGCGGACGGGGACGTCGTCGGCCTCGCCGTGGATCGCGACGTCCGCGTGCGCGGAGCGGAGCAGGGAGGCGGTGCCCTGCAGCTCGGTGGCCAGGTCCGCCTCGCGGTAGCCGCGCACCAGGGCGCGTATCTCGGCGAGGGAGGTGCGGGCGATCTGGGCGACCTCGCGGCCGTGCTCGACGGCGCGCGGGTCCTCGCGCTCGGCCAGCTGGGCGACCAGCTCGGACTTCACCGCGATCACGGACAGGTCCCGCCCGGTGACGTCGTGCAGGTCCCGGGCGAAGCGCAGCCGCTCCTCGGCGACGGCGAGCTGCGCCTGCGCCTCCCGGGCGGCGTCGAGCTCGCGCACCATCGCCGC
>CAZHSL010000451.1:0-2730 GCA_964535185.1 uncultured Corynebacterium sp. | reverse complement strand
CGCTGACCGTCACCGCGATCCCGGAGACCGGCACCGAGATCGTCACCGAGATCGGTTCCTTCACCTGGACCTCGGGCGGCGCGCCCGAGGACGTGTGCGGGACCGACGAGGACGACGACGAGACCGCCCCGCCCCCGGCCGACGGCGACGACGGTGACGACGACGGTGAGGACCCCACCGCCCCGCCCGCGGGCGACGGGGACGACGCCACCGCCCCGCCCGCGGGCGACGGGGACGACGCCACCGCCCCGCCCGCGGGCGACGGCGACGACCAGGGCGATGACGCCGCTCAGGACGACAGCACCGCCGTCACCCCCGTCGACGACAGCACCGCCGAGGACACCACGGCCGACGGCTCCGACCGCTCCGACCTCGCGCGCACCGGTGTGAGCCTCGGATCGCTGCTCGCGACCCTCGGCCTGGTCACCCTCGCCGGTGCCGGTGCGCTGGCTCTGCGCCACCGCATGTCGCAGCGCTGACCTGCGCCCGAGGGAGCGGCCGGGCCCCACGACCGGCCCTCCCTCGGCCCGCATCCCCTTCCCGCCGCGATCCTCACCGCGCCTCCCACCCCCTCCTCACCCGGTCCTCACCCCCAGGAGCCCTCATGAGCAGCCTCGCCCACGGCCCCGGCCTCCGCTCGCGCCTCGCGCGCGTCGGCGGCGCCGTCGCGGCCCTCGCGCTCGGCCTGAGCCTCACGCCCGGCCTCGCCGCCCCCGCCCCGACCGCCGTCGTCACCCCCGGCGACCTCCGGATCAACGAGATCTACGGCGGTGGCGGCAACTCCGGCGCGACCGTGCAGAACGACTTCGTCGAACTGGTCAACACCTCCGACGCCGATATCGACATCGACGGCTGGAGCCTCCAGTACGCCTCGCGGACCGGCACGTTCAACAACACCCTCACGCTGTCCGGCACCGTCCCCGCCGGCGGCACCTTCCTCATCGGCCTCGCCGACGGCAACGGCAACGGCGAGCCCCTGCCCGCCCCGGACCTCGAGGGCGGGATCAACGCCTCCGGCAGCGGCGGCGTGTTCGCCCTCTCCGACGCCGAGGGGAAGCTCACCTGCCAGGGCACCACCTGCACCGAGGATCCCGCCGTGGTGGACCTGGTGGGCTGGGGCGCGGCGGAGACCTTCTCCGGCGAGGCCCCCGCGCCCGGGACGGACAACGCCACCTCCGTCTCCCGCGTCGCCGCGACCGGCGAGAACTCCACCGACTTCGTCGAGGGCGAGCCCACGCCCACCCCGTCGGGCGCCGAACCCGGCGACGGCGGTGACGGCGGCGAGGATGGCGACGACGGCGAGGACCAGCCGCCGGCCGACGCGGCCGAGGCCACGATCGCCGACATCCAGGGCACCGGCGCCGAGAGCCCGCTGGCCGGCGACGCGGTGACCACCGAGGGCGTGGTCACCGCCGTGTACGCGACCGGCGGCCTGAACGGCTACGTCATCCAGACCGCCGGCACCGGCGGCGCCCTGGACCTCGGCAGCCACACCGGCTCCACCGCCCTGTTCGTCCACTCCCCGGACACCGCCGGCCAGGTCGCGATCGGCGACTCCGTGCGCGTGACCGGCGAGGTCTCCGAGTACTACGGGGCCACCCAGGTCAGCGTCGGCGCCGACGGCCTCGAGCTGCTCGAGGAGCCGCTCGGCACCGTCGAGCCCCTGACGCTCGAGAGCGGGTTCCCCACCGAGGAGGCACAGCGCGAGAGCCTCGAGCACATGCTGTACCTCCCGGGCGCAGGCGACTTCACCGTCACCGACGTCTACGACACGGCCACGCACGGCGAGATCACCCTCGCCATCGGCGATCAGCCGTTGCAGCAGGCCGGGGACATCATGCGCCCCGGCGACGAGGCCACCGCCTACTTCGAGAGCCGCGACGAGCTCATGGTGCTGCTGGACGACGGCCGCAGCACCGACTTCCGGAAGCAGCCCACGGAGCCGATGAGCTGGCTGACCACCGAGGAGCCGGTGCGCGTGGGCGCCGCCGCCGACTTCACCGAGCCGGTCGTGGTCGCCTACTCCTTCGACCGCTGGCGCCTGCACACCACCACCCCGTGGGAGTCCGCGAGCACCGACGGGGTCGACTTCGAGAACACCCGCGAGGACGCCCCCGACGAGGTGGGCGGCGACGTGCGGCTGTCCACCTTCAACGTGCTGAACTACTTCACCACCCTCGGTGAGGACACCCCCGGCTGCGAGCCGTACACCGACATGCGCGGCGAGGGCACGACCGTGCGCGGCGGCTGCGACCTGCGCGGCGCGTGGGGCGCCGACGACCTCGAGCGCCAGGAGTCCAAGATCGTCGACGCGATCATCGGCACGGACGCCGACGTGGTGGGCCTGATGGAGATCGAGAACTCCGCCCGCCTCGGCGAGACGCCCGACGAGGCCACCGCCACCCTGGTCGCCGCGCTCAACGAGCAGGCCGGCGAGGGCACCTGGGACTACGTCCCCACCGGCGAGGCCTATGCGGCGATGGGCCTGGACGGCGGCCAGGACGTGATCACCAACGCGATCATCTACCGCCCGGCCGCGGTCGCACCGCAGGGCGGGGCCCGGATCCTCGCCGGCGACGAGGCGTTCGACAACGCCCGCGAACCGATCGGCCAGGTGTTCGTGCCGCTCGAGGGCAGCGGCGCGGAGCAGGTCGAGGGCGAGCCGTTCCTGTTCACCGTCAACCACTTCAAGTCCAAGGGCTCGCAGGACGCGGAGGACGCCGACCTGCC
>CAZHSL010000450.1:0-2737 GCA_964535185.1 uncultured Corynebacterium sp. | reverse complement strand
GCCGGCACGTCGTTGTCGGGCGTGGGGTTGTCCAGCACATGGGCCAGGAGGGTCACCTCGCGGCCGTCGGCCCGGAGGAGGGCGATCGTCTCCTGGAGGATCCGGCGATAGGCGGCGGCATCCACGTGCGGGTTCGTGCTCCACAGCAGTCCGCTCACGTTGAGCAGCACGTCCCGCGGCGGTCCCGCCTGGGGCTGATCGATCGCGAACACCATGTCCGCGGCGGTCATGTCCGCCGGCCGGTGCAGCGCCTCCGCTGCCGCCGCGCTGCGGGGGTCCCGGGCCACGACCAGGCGGGAACGGCGGAGGTTCCATCGGGCCAGGAGGCGACCGCGCCGCGTGGTGAACGGGCCGATGGTCTGGGGTGCCATCACGATCGGGGTGCCGGCTGCGCGCACGCACTCGTGCACCATGCTCATGGTGATCAGCCGCTCGAGCCCGTAGATGTCGGCGAAGCTGTCCCCCGCGCGGGTGTCCCACACGAGGTCGAAGCCTCGGAAGTAGTCCTGCATCCCGAACCGCGACTGCACGCGCTCGCGCACGAGGGAGCGCGGGCGGCCCCACGGCACCTGGGCGGGGCGGGCGCCGTAGTTCGCGAACGTGATCTCGGCGCCGGGGCTGACGCGCTGCAGCAGATCACGGGAGCCGCGGGCCAGGGCCGCGACACCCAGGTTCGTAGCGGATTCCGACGCCCACAGCACGAGGATGCGGGGCGGGGTGACGGACTGGGCGGTCATGTGTCTCCATCGTGGGGAGTCCGGGCCGCGGCGCGGTGCAGCGCGGCGACGTAGGTGGTCAGCGAGGCGAGCTGCTCCGGCGGCTGGTAGCCGATGCCGCGGATCTTCTGCAGGTCCAGCACGGAGTGATGCGGCCGCGGCGCGGTGCCCTCGCGGCCTGCCAGGTAGGTCTGGGTGCTCACCGGCGTCACGGCGGAGGACTCCCGGCCGCACAGCCGGAAGATCTCCGCGGCGAGCTCGGCCCAGCTCAACGGCTGCCCACCGCCGGTGACGTTGTACAGGCCCCACGGCGCCTGCCGGTCCAGCAGGGCATCGATCGCGGCGGCGAGCTCGCCGGCGAAGGTGAGGCGCCCGATCTGGTCGTCCACCACGGTGGGTTCGACGCCCCGCTGGGCCAGGCCCACCATCGTGGCCACGAAGTTCCGGCCCTCGCCGATCACCCAGCTGGTGCGCACGATGTAGTGCTCCGGCAGGGTGGCCACGAGCCGGTCCGCCGCCGCCTTGGTCTGCCCGTACACCCCCAGCGGACTGAGCGGCTCGTCCTCCGTGTGGACCTCGACCGTGCCGTCGAAGACGTAGTCGCTGGACACGTGCACCAGCACCGCCCGGTGCGTGCGGGCCGCCTCGACCAGGCGCGCCGTGCCGTCGACGTTCACCGCCCAGGCGGCTGCTCGCCCGTCGGCCGATTCGGCGGTGTCCACCGCGGTGTACGCGGCGGCGTTGACGATGGTGCCGTACGGGGCGAAGTCGAAGCCGGCGACGGAGCCTGAGTCGGCGAGGTCCAGCTGGTCCCGCCCCACCAGGTCCACGTCGCCGCGCCCCGCCCACAGGTCGCCCAGCGCCCGGCCCAGCTGCCCGTTCGCGCCCACCACGAGGGTGCGGCGGGGCGGCACCGGCACCACCTCGGCGAGCCGCGGATGGGCGAGGTCCTTCGCCGACAGCTCGGCGACGGTGAGCGGGATCGGCCAGGGGATCGCGACGGTCTCGTCGGCGAGGTTCACGAAGGTGTACTGCGACTGCGCGTCCGCAGACCAGTGGTCGTTGACCAGGTAGGTGTAGGCGGCCGGGGCCTCGAGGGTCTGGAAGGCGTTGCCCACGCCGCGGGGCACGAAGATCGCCACGTCGGGGGTGATCTCGTGCCAGTAGGCGGTGCCGAACGTCGGGCCCTCGCGCAGGTCCACCCAGGCGCCGAAGACACGCCCGGTGGCGACGGAGACGTACTTGTCCCAGGGCTCGGCGTGGATGCCGCGGGTGACGCCGACGGCCTGGTTGAAGGAGATGTTGTTCTGCACCGGGCCGAAGTCCGGCAGCCCGGCGGCGAGCATCGTCTCCCGCTGCCAGTTCTCCTTGAACCAGCCGCGGTCATCGCCGTGCAGCGGCAGGTCGACCACGAGCAGCCCCGGGATGGGGGTCTCGTGCACGGTCAGGGGCCGGCTCACGTGCCCTCCTCGCTGCCTGCTCACTGCCCGGCCAGGGCGTACTTGGCCTCGGTGGCGGCCTTCTGCGGGCGCCACCAGTCCTCGTGCTCGCGGTACCAGTCCACGGTGGCGGCCAGGCCGGTCTCGAAGTCGGAGTACTGCGGGGCCCAGCCCAGCTCGGTGCGCAGGCGGGTGGCGTCGATCGCGTAGCGCAGGTCGTGCCCGGGCCGGTCGGTGACGTGCTCGTAGTCGCCCGGGGAGCGGCCCATGATCTGCAGCAGCAGTTCGACCACCTCCTGGTTGGTCTTCTCCCCGTCGGCCCCGATGAGGTAGGTCTCGCCGAGCTCGCCCCGTTCCAGGATGGTCAGCACGGCACGGGAGTGGTCGTCGGCGTGGATCCAGTCGCGGACGTTCTGCCCCGCCCCGTACAGCTTGGGGCGGATGCCGTCGATCAGGTTCGTGATCTGGCGGGGGATGAACTTCTCCACGTGCTGGCGGGGGCCGTAGTTGTTCGAGCAGTTCGAGATCGTGGCCCGCACCCCGAAGGAGCGCACCCACGCCCGCACCAGCAGGTCGCTGCCG
>CAZHSL010000449.1:0-2744 GCA_964535185.1 uncultured Corynebacterium sp. | reverse complement strand
CATCACCCTCCTGCCCGCGCCGGCCAGACCGGAGCAGCCGACTGCTGCACGAATGGGACGACCGGGCCACGCCCCCTGTGCTGGTGGAGGCTAGCGCTCGGCAGCGGCCTGCCTGCTGGTCCGTCCCCAATGACCTCGCATCCGCTCCTCCCCAATGGGACCTCCTGTTCCTGCTCGGAGATTCTCGGAGCTCCCTCGTCGAGGTGTATTCCTGCGCGGCATGCATCGCCCGAGCTCCCGTGCTGGGGTCCGCCTGGGGCTCCTCCGCAGGGCCGCTCAGAGCCGGGCTCTCTCCAATGAACGGGCGCGCTCAGGAGGCCCGTCCCGCGCATTAGGAGATTTGCGGATCCGCGAAGTTGCTAGCGGTTGAGAAGGGGACGGCCCGGGCGCGAGCACGATCCCGGGACGCCCGTCGCGCGCGTTAGGAGATTTGCGGATCCGCAAAGTCGCTAGTGGTCGAGTAGGGCTCGGCACGCGCGCCGGCAGATTTGCGGTTCCGCGGGGTCGCTGATGGTCGAGATGGGCCCGGCCCGGACACCAGGAGGTTTGCGGATCGGCAAAGTCGCTAACGGTCGCGAGGGGGTCCCGTGGCGTCGGTGGCGTCGGTGGCGTCGGTGGCGTCGGTGGCGTCGGTGGCGTCGTCGGCATCGGCGGCGCCGATGGCCCGGGGTCCGTTCGGCGCCGGCGGCCCGGAGTCCGTTCGGCGCCGACGGTCCGGGCTGCCGGGGCACCGACGGTCTGGGGTCCGTGTGGCGCCGACGCTCTGGGGTCTCTCTGCATCGACGAGCCGGTCGGAGCGCGGCGAAGGACGCGACGTCCGAGCCCGGCGGCGACCGGGACGGGCGCAGGAATAATCCCTGGCCACAGCGTCGATTCCTTCCTACGGTCGAGCGCATGACCACCACGACCACCGCAGACGACCTCGCCGCCACCCTCCTCGCCGCCGCGGCTGACAGCGACTTCAGCGGCGTGATCCGCGTGGATCAGGGGGAGCGTCTCGTCACCGAACAGGCCTACGGGCTGGCCGACCGCGCGCACCGCATCGCCGCCACACCCGAGCACCGCTTCGGCGTGGCCAGTATCGCCAAGGGCTTCACCGCGCTGACCATCGGCGCGCTGATCGACGAGGGCACGCTCACCCTGGACACTGCGGTGCGCCCTCTGCTGGGAGGGGACCTGCCCGAGATCCATGACGAGGTCACCATCGGGCAGCTGCTCTCGCACACCTCCGGCATCGGCGACTACCTCGACGAGAGCGAGGCGGAGATCACCGACAACGTCCTGGAGGTCGCCGTCCACACCCTGACCGACGCCGAGGCCTTCCTGCCCGTGCTCGCGGGGCACTCCCAGGTCACCCCGCCCGGCCAGGAGTACGCGTACAACAACGCCGGCTTCGTGGTGCTGGCGCTGCTCGCCGAACGGATCACCGGGATCGGGTTCCACGACCTCGTGCAGCAGAAGGTGTTCGCCCCCGCCGGGATGACCCGCTCCTCGTACCCGCGGCTGGACGAGCCCGAGGCCGACGTCGCGCCGGGGTACCTCGCCGAGACGGGCCTGCGCACCAACGTGCTGCACCTGCCCGTGCGGGGCAGCGGCGACGGCGGCGCCGTCACCACAGCCGCCGACCTCGCCGCGTTCTGGACGGCGCTGCTGGCAGGCCGGATCGTCTCCGCCGCCACCCTCGAGGCGCTGCTGGAGCCGGTCAGCGTCGACGAGGAGGAGGAGATGCGCTACGCGCGCGGGTTCTGGCGCGGCCTGACCTCCGAGGAGATCCGGCTCGAGGGGTACGACGCGGGCGTCTCCGCCCGCACCTGGCACGACCCCCGCAGCGGCATCACCGCGAGCGTCATCGCCAACCACTCCGACGGGGCGTGGCCGGTGCTGGTCGCTCTCGAGGACGACTGACCGCACTGGGATCGCGCCGACGCCGCCCACCGCAGGCCGGCCCGGTTACACCAGGTCGCGCGGGAGCCGCCGTGCCCAGCTCTGCGAGAACACGCGCGGATCGCCGCGCTCGGCGTCCAGCTCGTGAGCGTCCAGCTGCGCGTCGATCACGAAGTCCGTCGGCGTGGAGGTGAGGATCGTGCGCGTGGTGACCAGCGCGCCCCAGTCCTCCCGCTCCACGCGGCGCACCGTGCGGGTCTCGCCCCGTACCGAGTTCACGTCGTTCCAGCGGAAGCTGTACCACTCGTTGGTGGCGCGACGGATCCGGCTGCCCGTCTCCTCGATGACGAACTCGCCCTGGTCGTTGACCACCTCGATCACGGACTCGTTCGTGGCCAGGTCGCGGGTGACCCGCCAGCTGTGGTCGCCGGGGGAGACGTCGGTGACCTCGAGCAGCTCGGCCGCCTCGGGCTCCCCGAACTCGTGCAGGTGCCTGTCCTCGTCCCGGCGGGGGCGCACCGGGAGCCGCAGCGAGCTGCTGCCGGTGGTGAGGGTGACCGTCGCGGCCTCCGGCGCCGGCCAGATCAGCGGCCAGTACGAGGTGGAGACCGACAGCCGCAGCCGGTGCCCGGCGGGGAAGGTCTGCGCGATCCCGTTCAACGGCACCTGGACGCGGTAGGTCTGCCCCGGCACCAGCGGCTGCGGCTCGGCGCTGCCGTCGCGGTGCGTCAGGTTCAGCACCCCGTAGGTGACGCGGGTGGCCTCGCCGGATTCGTTCACGTCCGACAGCCGCACCGCCAGCTGCGCCACCGGCCTGTCCGCCCTGATCTCGAACTCGCAGCGCGGCAGTCCGAAGATCT
>CAZHSL010000448.1:0-2749 GCA_964535185.1 uncultured Corynebacterium sp. | reverse complement strand
GATCCCGCCCAGCAGCCGCGCTGGGACGGCAACGACAACCTCGCCGAGGCCGCGCCCGGTCAGCGCGTCCGCGCCGTCGGCGACGTGTTCGTGATGACCAACCGCAACGGCGGGGTGCGCGACAACCACGTCGTCGCCTTCGCCGAGGGGCGCGAGATCGCCTGGCGACCCGCGCCGCAGGGCGAGCAGCCGGCCGGCCACCAATGGGGCTGGGAGCTCGAACCGCTCGCCGGCGGCGGCACCCGCATCACCCACACCTACGACTACACCGCCCTGCCCGCGGAGCAGGAGAAGCGCCTGGCCAAGGCGCGGCTGATGACCTCCCAGAAGCTCATGGCCTCGATCGACCGCCTGGCCGCGCTCGCGGAGGAGGGCGGGGACTCCTGAGCGACGCACCCCGCGATCCCGTCGACCCGAGGACCCTCGGGCCGACGATGGACCCCGACGTGGCCCGGGTCGAGTCCGCCATCGAGCAGGCCGTGCGCCGCGGCGACTTCGACGATCTGCCCGGGGCGGGCGAGCCGCTGGACCTGCCCGCCGAGCACGACCCGGACTGGTGGATCAACCAGCGCATCGCCAGCGGCGACATCGATCGCGAGGCGCTGCTGCCCGTGGTGGTGCTGCTGCGCAAGGAGTTCGAGCGGCGCGATCAGACCCTCGCCGAACTGCCGACGGAGCGCGCCGCGCGCGAGTACGCCGAGGACTTCACCGAACGCGTCCACCGCGACCGCCGCGCGAACCCCTTCCAGACCATGCTCGCCCCGGCCTGGGACGGGGACGACGCGGCGCAGCGGTGGCGGGAGCTGCGGGCCGCCGCGACGCCGGAGCCGTCGCAGCCGCCCGAGCCCGCACCGCAGCAGCCGCCCCGTCGGCGCTGGTGGCTCTTCGGCCGACGGGGCTGAGCAGGGCGGGCTGCGCAGGGCGGGGCTCAGCGCAGCTGCCAGCTCCGCCGGGCCGCGGCGCACCACTGCTCGGGATCGGTCAGGGCAGGCGGCGCCCCGTTCGCCCGCAGCCAGGTGCACATGGTCTCGCAGTCCCGGCGCAGGAACTCCTCGCCGTTGGGATTGGCTATCAGGTCGATGACCTGGGGGACGTCGATGATCACCGGGTCGGGATCGGCCTGCCGGGAATCGGCGAGGACGTTGTACGGCGAGAGGTCGCCGTGCACCAGGCCCAGCCGGGCCAGGTCGATGACCCAGCCCCGCAGCAGCTCGGCCCAGCGCGCGGCGGTCCCGGCATCGGGGGTCGTCTCCTGCAGCCGCGGGGCGGCGACCGCGCCGCGCTCGTCATCGGTGCCGATGAACTCCATCAGCAGCTCGGTGCCGAGGATCTGCACCGGATAGGGGACCGGCAGCCCGGCCTCCCAGAGCCGGCCCAGCACGTCGAACTCCGTGCGAGCCCACTGCCCGGCCGCGACCTGCCTGCCGAAGGCGGAGCCCCTGGCGATCGCCCGGGCCTCACGGGTGTCCTTGCCCCGTCGGCCTTCCGTGTAGGCGTTGCTGCGGTGGAAGGTCGAGTGCTCGGGGGAGCGGTACCGCTTGGCGACCAGCAGCACCGCCTCGCCCGCCGCGCCGGTGCGGTGCTCGAGAGGTAGGGCCCGTTCGATGAGGAAGGCGTCGGCCTCCTTGCCGGTCTTGAGGATCCCGAGCTCGGTGTCGATCGCCCCGTCGTGCTGGACCACCCAGTCGGGGAAGGGCTGCGGGCCGCGATCGAGCACGTGGGCGGTCTCGGGCCACGTGGACCAGCGCTGGTCGTCGTCGAGCTCGGCGAGGGAGAGGGTGTACATGGACTTCGCGAAGAAGGCGTCCCTGTCGAAGGGCGTGGTCATGGGGGTCTCCTGAGGGAGGACCTGCGAGATGCTCAGCAGATCGGGGCGGAAGGGAGGACAGCAGGGGTCAGCACGGCGACGACCATCAGCTCCTCCTTCCCTCAGGGCTCCACGCGGAACCGGGACCACCGTACGGCCGGGCGGCGGCCGGCGCGAGCGAATATTCCACAGGCCCCGCCGGCGCCGGCACCGCACACTGGAGGGCATGTTCCTGGAGAACCTCGGCATCGACGCCACGGACCCGATCCGGCTGGGCCGCTTCTGGGAGGCGGCGCTCGGCACCACCACCCTCACCGAGGCCCCCGGCATCTTCGAGACGCGCCTGGACCTCGACGGGACCGCCTATCTCGACCTGTGCTTCGCTCAGGTGCCTGCGCCGAACCGGTCCCCGCAGCGGCTGCATCTCGACCTGCGGGGAGGGACGCGGCAGGCCGAGGTGGCCGAGCAGCTGCGCGGTCTCGGCGCGAGCGACCTCGACATCGGCCAGGGGGAGGCGCCCTGGACGGTGCTCGCCGATGTGGAGGGAGGGGCCTTCTGCGTGAGGGAGGAGCGGGAGGCGTACGCGGCCACCGGCCCGCTCGCCGCCCTGCCGCTGGAGGTGGCCGATCCGGCGCGGGATGCGGAGTTCTGGTCCTGGCTGAGCGGCTGGGTGCCTGCCGACGGGAGCGTCCCGCACGCGCTGCGTCACCCCTCTGGGCGCGGCCCGCTGCTCGAGCTGGTCCCGGAGCCGGCACCCAAGCGGGCCGACGCCAAGAACCCGATCCATCTGGACGTCCGCCTCGAGCCCGGGGACGATGCCGACGAGGTCTCCGCCGGGATCGAGGCGCGCGGAGGCCGGGAGCTGCACCCGGACTGGGGAGAGCTGCCGTGGCGCGTGTTCCAGGATCCCTCCGGCAATGAGCTGTGCGTGCTGCCGGCTGC